>CAYRRJ010000033.1:0-9504 GCA_964426645.1 uncultured Campylobacterales bacterium
TTAGGAACTATTATGATAAAATTAGCTGTTTTTGATTTTGATTCAACACTGATGGATGGAGAAACTATAGATTTTCTGGCAAAAGAACTTGGTATAGAAGAAGAAGTAGCAGCCATAACAAAAGAGGCAATGGAAGGAAATTTGGATTTTTTTGAGAGTTTGACTACAAGAGTAAAACTTTTAAAAGATTTGAATATAAAAAAAGTTGATGAGATTTGTCACTCTCTTCCTTATATGCCGGGAGCAAAAGATTTACTTAAAGAGTTGAAAGACAGAGGTGTAAAAGTTGTGGTTTTCAGTGGAGGGTTTAGAAATGCTACATCATATGCCAGAGGTGTGCTTGGGTTTGATGCCGATTTTTCAAATATATTACATGTAAGGGCAGACAGGCTCAGTGGTTTGGTAGGAGGAGATATGATGTTTGATTTTTCCAAAGGATATATGCTTCAAAGATTGCAAAATCTACTTGGAATTTCAAAAGAGGAGACGATGAGTGTTGGTGACGGTGCAAATGACCTCTCCATGTTTGAACACTCAAAGATAAAAGTAGCTTTTTGTGCCAAAGAGGTTTTGAAAAAAGAGGCTACAGTTGTGATTGATGAAAAAAATTTAATGAAAATTATGGAAAAAGTAGAGGTAAGATAGATGTATAACAAAGATATAAAATTTTCACTATGGTGTGATTTTGTTGAGAGAAGTTTCCTGGATGGTGAGTTTCGGGAGCTGATAAGAAACAGTATAATAAACGGAGCAACAAGTAATCCTGCTATTTTTAAATCAGCTTTTTTGACTTCTGAAGCCTATAAAGATGAAATAAACTCTTTGAAAGGGAAAAGTGCAAAAGAGATATATGAGATTTTGGCTACAGAAGATATAAAACAAGCAGCTGAAAGGTTGATGCCTCTTTATGAAAAAGGTGATGACGGATTTATAAGTATAGAGGTTGATCCTTTTTTATGCGATGATGCAAATGAAACTATAAAAGAGGGGAAAAGACTGTTTCAATCTATCGGTATGCCGAATGTTATGATAAAAATACCTGCTACCGATGCCGGATATGAAGCTATGGAAGTTTTGATGAGTGAAGGGATAAATGTAAATGCTACTCTTATATTTTCTCCTTCTCAGGCTAAAGAGTGTGTAGAGGCATTAAGAGACGGAACTCTTACATGTAAAGATAAGGGGATAAAAATTCCAAAAGCAGTTATAAGTATCTTTGTCAGCAGATTTGACAGAAAACTTGATCCTCTGTTGGAAAGCAAAGGTTTGCCTGTAGGAAAGACAGGTATTTATAATGCTCTTGCCATATATAATCTTATAAATGAGTTCAATACTGATAATATAAGGGCACTTTTTGCCAGCACAGGTGTAAAAGGTGATGGTTTTGAAAAAGACTATTATATTAAAAATCTGCTTTGTTATAATTCTGTCAATACTGCTCCTTTGGATACTATCAAGTATTTTGTAAATTCAGATGAAAGTGTTAAAGAGACTATATATGATACAGAAAAGATAGAAAGTTTTTTCCTGGAGTTGAGGGATAACGGTATAGAGATGGAAGATATATATGAGAGTCTTATGCAGGAGGGATTGGTATCATTTAAAAATGCATTTAAAGAGATTCTTGATTCATTGAAAGGATAATATATGAATGGTCAATATGAGATAAATGTTAAAGAATTAACATTTGAGATGACTAAAAAATTAAAGTTTTTTCTATCCAAACTGGTAGAGTTTGGAGGAAGTGATTTGCATATAAAAAGCGGAGCCAATATAAGAGGAAGAATAAACGGTGAAATAGTGGCTCTTTCAAAAGAGATACTTGAATATCAGGATGGACTTACCTTGGCAAAAGAGCTTTTAAGAAGCAGATTTCCTGAACTTGTGGAAAAAAAGAGTCTTGATTTTACATTTAAACTTAATGATAATTATAGATTTCGTGTAAATATTTTCTTTCAGGTGGATGGAGTATCTGCTGTTTTTAGAACAATTCCAATGAATTTACCGACTATTGATTCTTTGGCTCTTCCTCCTATTATACACTCTTTTTGCGACAAACAAAGAGGACTTGTGCTGGTAACAGGACCTACAGGAAGTGGTAAAACGACAACTTTGGCATCAATAATCAATGAGATTAACAGAAAATACCCAAAACATATAATTACTATTGAAGATCCTGTAGAGTTTGTATATAAAGATCAAAAATCTATTATAAATCAAAGAGCCATAGGGCAGGATGCCATTAGTTTTGCCGATTCTCTAAGAGCTGCTCTTAGAGAGGATCCTGATGTTATACTTGTTGGAGAGATGAGAGATCTTGAAACTGTAGAGACAGCTATGCATGCAGCTGAAACAGGTCATCTGGTCCTTTCTACATTGCATACAGTTGATGCAAAAGAGACAATAGGAAGAATTATAGGGATGTTCCCGGGGAATGAGCAAAACAGGATAAAAATGTCTCTTTCTTCTGTTCTTCAGGGAATAATATCTCAGAGGCTTGTTAAAACGGTAGATGGGAAGAGGGTTGCTGCAGTTGAAATTATGGTTAAAAACAGTAGAATAGAAAATCTTATTTTGGAGGGAAGAGATACTGAGATAACAGATGCTATCAAAGAAGGCAAAGATGTATATAAATCCCAGACATTTGATCAGGCTCTTTTAGACCTTTATGCCCAAAGGAAGATTTCAAAAGAGGAAGCTTTACAGAATGCAACAAGCAGAAACGATTTGGCCTTATCCATAGAATACCACGATGCAGATATGTTAAAGCGGACTAAAGCAGATACCAATAATGTTATTGAGAGTCAAAAGGATATAATAAAACTTAAAATTTAACTGAAATTTTATATTTTTTTAGATATAATCCTACCCTTAAATTCTAAATAAGGAAGATATTATGTTAGAAGGCATAGTTAGAGAGAGTATCACAAAGCAAGAGACTAAGTCTCTTAGAAGAGATGGTTATCTAATTGCCAACATTTATGGAAAAGGTGTTGAAAATATCAATGCTGCATTCAAAGAGAATGAATTCATAAAAGCAGTTAGGAACAAAGAAGGATTGGTTTTCCCTGTTAAAGTGGGAGATAAAGAGTTGAATGTTGTTGTTCAAGATTATCAAAAAGACCCTGTAAAGAGCAAATTTTTACATGTTGATTTAAGAGTTGCACTTCCGGGAGTTGTTACAAACTATTTAGTACCTGTTAAAACAGTAGGTACTCCGATAGGCTTGAAAAACAAAGGTGTATTGGCACTTACAAAAAAGAGAATCAAAGTAAAATGTGCAGCTGAAAATTTACCTGCAAATTTTACACTAGATGTAAGCAAACTGGATGTTGGAGATACAATCTTGGTTCGTGATATCAAAGTTGATGAAAATGTAAAAATTATGGATGAAGACAGAGTTTCTGTAGTTGGAGTTATTAAAGCTAAGTAGAGCATATGACTCTGATAGTAGGACTTGGAAATCCGGATAAAAAATATGCAAACAACCGTCATAATGTCGGTTTTATGGTCATTGACTCTTTAGTCAGTGACCTCTCTCCCTCAAAAATAAACAAAAGAGATTTTAAAGGTGAACTTTTTAAAGAAAAAGACCTACTTTTGTTGAAACCCCATACATATATGAATCTCTCAGGTGAAAGTGTTAGAGCTGTCAAAGAATATTTTAATATTTCAAAAATTATTGTTGTACATGATGATTTGGAGCTAAAGTTTGGTACTGTCAGGTTTAAATTTGGCGGAGGTCATGCCGGGCATAACGGACTTAAATCAATAGATGCCCATATCGGCAAAGATTACTACAGGGTAAGAATAGGTGTTGGAAGACCAAAAGAGAAAACTCAGGTAACTTCATATGTGTTATCAGATTTTTCACAAAAACAAAAAGAATTTTTAGGTACAATTATCAAAACGGCAAAGGAAGCGTCATTGGCACTGGCAGAAAATGATTTGGAATATGTATGTCAGAGATTTACCATGAAATCTGATTTTGACAAAGAGGTTGTTGGGTGAAGATATATCAAAAATTTATAGTTTACAACTATTTGAAAAATTTCTTTATAATTTTCTTTGCACTTGAACTTTTTTATGTAGGATTGGATTTGTTGACAAACTATCATAAATTGCCAAATTCGGCAAATCTGCAGATACTTTATATAATGTTCCAGGCGATGACAGCTGTTAATTACCTTTTGCCTCTTTCTGTTGTCTTTGCTATGATAGTTACCAAATTTGCAATGATAAAATCCAATGAACTCATAAGTATGTATGCGTTGGGACTTGGAAAAGATGACCTTGTAAAACCTCTGTTTGTAAGTTCAATGGTTATAACTGTTATATATATTGTTTTTAATTTTACACCGTTTTCATATGCCAGAGAGTATGGGCAGAATCTTTTAAAATTTAGTCAGATATCTACAAATACCAAAGATCTATTTTTAAAAAATGGAAGTGAATATATATTTTTTGAAAAACTTGATCCCATTAGAAAAATAGCCACTAATATCAGGATATTCAGTGTGAAAAACGGGGATTTAAGATATATTATAAATGCTGAAAAAGGGTATTATAAAGAGAAAAACTGGATACTTTATAATGTTGTAAAGACTGTTAAAAGAAAAGTGGAAACTTTGGATGATAGTGGTTTGGAAATCATAAAGTACAGTACTCTTGAGACGCTGGAGAATTTTAAACCCAAAATTATAGATAATATTTATAATGGAAAATTCAATCTTTCAATACTTGATGCCATAGAAGCACTTAAATTTTTCAATGCACAGGAACTAAATACAGATAGAATCAGAACCATCATCTTTTCTCAGCTTTTTCTTCCTGTTTTTGCTCCTTTCTTGGTTTTAATTTTCTTTTATAAAGTACCTATGATATCAAGATATAAAAACCTGACGCTTATCTCTTTTTCATTGGCCTTTATAACTGTAATTACATGGGGAATTTTATTTTTGCTCAACAAGTTGTCTTTTAATCTTGTTTTGCTTCCTGAAATAGGGATTATGATTCCAATATTTTTTCTTGGTATTTATGCTCTTTTTATCTATGTCAGGGATAAAAAAATTTAAGGGCATCTAATTTAATTTTTCTACTTTTCCTTCTATTCTAAGACAATAAAGTTTTTATTATGTTATGTTTATACTCAAAAGTAGTTGCCTTTTATACTCTTTTTTTCTTTTTTTGGATAAAATAAGAGTTATTTACTAAATTAGGGTTATAAATGTTGAATTTTAAAGAACTTTCAAAACAGTATGGAACACCTTTGTATATATATGACTTTGATAAGATTACGAAAAGTTATGATGAACTAAAGGGTGCTTTCAAAACAAAAAAATCAATGATATGTTATGCGGTAAAAGCAAATTCAAATCTTTCTGTTATCAAGCATCTTTCCGGTTTGGGAGCAGGATGTGACTGCGTTTCTATAGGAGAGGTTAAGAGAGCACTGTATGCTGGAGTAGCTAAATACAAGATAATTTTTAGTGGAGTAGGTAAGAGGGATGATGAGATAAAAGGGGCTCTTTTGGCAGATATATTGATGTTGAATCTTGAGAGTGAAGAGGAGATGGCAAGAGTTGAAATGATAGCCAAAGAGTTGGGAAAGATTGCTAGAATAAGCATAAGAGTCAATCCAAACATTGATCCCAAAACACACCCTTATATCTCTACAGGACTTCATGAAAATAAGTTTGGAGTGGATATAGAGAGTGCAAAAAGAATGTATCTGTATGCCAACAAGTCTGAATTTCTTGAACCTGTAGGAATACATTTTCACATAGGTTCGCAGATAACGGAAGTTAAACCTTTTAGAGATGCTGCTTTGGTTATAGCTGAACTTTTGAGAGGGCTGAAAGCTGCCAATATTGATATAAAGTTTTTTGATGTTGGAGGTGGAGTAGGTATAAAATATAAAGATGAAACACCAATCTCTCTTGAGGAGTACGCAAAAGCCATAACCGATTCTTTGAAAGGGCTTGATGTTACTGTTTTGTGTGAACCGGGTAGATTTTTGGTTGGAAACAGCGGATATTTTTTAACCAGAGTATTGTATGAAAAAAGTAATGAAAAAAAGAGATTTGTTATAGTTGACGGTGCCATGAATGACCTTTTGAGACCAAGTTTATACAATGCCTATCATGATTTTGAACTTTTGGAATGCAAAAGTAATGAAAAATCTTTGGCGGATATTGTCGGTCCTGTTTGTGAAAGCGGAGATTTTCTGGCCAAAAATGTAGAGATTCAGAAAACAGAGCATGATGATTTAATAGTTTTTAAGAGTGCAGGAGCTTACGGATTTACAATGAGTAGCAATTATAACACCAGAGGAAGAGTTGCAGAGGTTGCTGTACAAAGCGGGAATTCAAGACTGATAAGACAAAGAGAGAGTTTTGAAGATTTGATAGTTTTGGAAAAGGATTTTATTTGAGCTATTTTATAGATGTGCAAGGCACACTTATAGATGATTTGGATAAAAAACCTATTGAGGGTGCGATAGAGTTTATATCAGGATTAAATGCAAAAAAGATTCCCTATGTGGTTGTTACCAACAATACAAAAGTGTTAAGCGAAGATTTTTACAGTTTTTTACTTGGATTGGGTTTTGATATTCCTAGAGGCAACTATCTAGATCCTTTTATGGTTTTGGACAAAGCTCTTACATGTAAGGATGTTGTTGCTTTTGGTGCAGAAGAGTTTGTGTTTACTTTGAAAAATCTGGGATACAGACCTGATTCCAAAAATCCAGAGGCTATGCTAATCGCCAGTAAAAAAGATTTTAGTTCAGATGACTATGCTCTTATGATAGAAACCGCATTGAAGGATGTAAAAATTATAGGTATGCATGCAACCAGTATATATTCAAAAGAGGGGAGAAGATATCCGGGAGTAGGAGCCATTTTGAAAATGATTTCCTATGCAACTTCAAAGGATTATGAAATTATCGGAAAACCGTCAGTCAGTTTTTATCAAGAAGCTTTGAGGCTTTTGAATCTTCAGTCATCAAAAAAGTTTGATTTTGAAGATGTTGTTATGATAAGTGACGATTCGATAGGTGATTTGGTAGGAGTGAAAGAGCTTGGTGCAAAAACTGTACTTGTATTAAGCGGAAAATGTAAAAGTGTAAAAGAGATAGAACCTATAAAAGATAAAATAGATGAAATACACAATAATATCGGTAAAATAAATGGATAACATAGAAAAATATAGAAAAAAAATAGATGAAATAGATGAAAAAGTCTTAGAACTTTTAAATCAAAGAATGGAAGCTGTAAAAGAGATAGGTCGTCTTAAGCAGAGTACAGGGGGGTCTATTTACAGACCGGAGAGAGAAAAAGAGATACTTGAAAGATTGAAATCAATCAATAACGGGTATCTTAATGATGATGCGATAGAAGCTATATATCTTGAAATTTTTGCAGTCAGCAGAAATATAGAGTTACCTGAAAATATAGCATATCTGGGTCCTGAAGGAAGTTATACCCATCAGGTTGCAGAGAGTCGATTTGGTGCTATGGGCAGATATATAAGCTTAAATTCAATCGAAGCAGTTTTTCATGTTTTGGAAAACAAAGAGGCGAAATATGGTGTAGTGCCTATAGAAAACAATACAGAAGGTGCCGTAGGAATAACTCTTGATTGCTTGGGTAAATATGACTCAAAGATAGTTGCAGAAATTTATATGGATATACATCATTCTTTTGCCACAACCTGCGAAAGCCTTAAAGATATAAAAAAGATTTATTCTCATCCTCAGGGATATAATCAGTGCAGAAAATTTTTGGAAGAGCATTTCTTAATGGGTATAGAGTTTGTGGCAACTAAATCGACAGCCGAAGCTGCCAAACTGGCAAGTACAGATAAAAATTCGGCGGCAATATGCTCTCACATAGCTGCCAAACTTTATAATGTACCCATACTTTTTTCAAAAATTGAAGACAATATGGCAAACAAAACGAGATTTTTGATTTTGAGCGATTTTAAAAACAGACCTTCAAGCAAAAGTAAAACTTCCATATTGGCAAAGACTGCTAATAAACCGGGAGGTTTGGTTGAGTTTTTGCAGACTTTCAAAGAGCAAAAGGTAAATTTGACAAAAATAGAGTCAAGACCTACCAAAGAAAAGGGTTTTAAAACCGTATTTTATATGGACTTTGAAGGTCATATTGATGATGAAAATGTGCAAAATGTTATAAAAGCAAATGAAAACAGACATGAAATAAAGTGGCTGGGAAGCTACGTAAACGGAGAATAGGATGAATTTTAACAAAGTATTGGATAATCTTAAAATTTATGAAGCAGGCAAGCCTATAGAATTGGTAGTGAGAGAATACGGTATAGACGAAAAAGATATTATTAAGTTGGCCAGTAATGAAAATCCAAGAGGATGCAGTCCAAAAGTAGTGGAAGCAGTGAGAAAAGAAGCTTTGAAAATGAATCTTTATCCTGATGACAGTATGTATGAGTTAAAAGAGAAACTGGCTTCAAGATTTGGTGTCAAAGAATCAAATATAATTATAGGTGCGGGAAGTGACCAGGTTATATCTTTTGGAGTTCATGCAAAAGCAAACAGCAGTAATTCTGTTTTAATGGCCAGAACAACTTTTGCAATGTATGAAATATATGCAAGGCAAACAGGAACAAATATCATAAAAACTCCTTCTCACCAACATAATTTGGAAGAGTTCTTGGATATTTACAAGAGTAGAGATGATATTGCTGTTATCTTTTTATGTCTGCCGAACAATCCTTTGGGAGAGTGTATTGATACGAAAGATGTTTACAGCTTTTTGGACAAGATAGACAAAGACACTCTGGTAATAATTGACGGAGCATATCAGGAGTATGCAAGATATAAAGATGAAGCCAAAAAGATAGAGGTTGAAGAACTTATAGTAAAATATCCAAATGTTCTGTATCTTGGAACTTTCTCAAAAGCTTACGGACTGGGAGGAATGAGGTGTGGTTACGGTATAGCAGATGAAGAGATTATAAAAGCACTTTTAAAGCTTAGAGCACCTTTTAATATAACAACTTTGAGTTTAAAAGCAGGAATTGTCGCTTTGGATGATGAGGAATTTGTTGAAAAATCAATAAGCGAAAATTTTGAACAGATGAAAGAGTATGAGATTTTTGCCAAGAGTTTAGGGTTTGATTTTATACCTAGTTTTACAAATTTTATCACTTTGGAGTTCAAAAATGATAAAAATTCTTCCGAAATTTCTCAAATATTGCTTAAAAAGGGTATAATAGTCAGAAATCTTGGAGCCTACGGTATGAATGCCATAAGAGTTACAATAGGAACACCGGAACAAAACAGGATTTTTTTCAGGATTTTTAAAGAGATATATCTAGAGGAGATACAAGGTTAAATGGAGTTTAAAACACTTTTAAACCAGATAGCACTGCTTATACAGGGGCTCTCTCTAAAACAGAGAATTGTAGTTGGAGTTTCTGTATTTGTAGTTATAAGTTTTTTATCTTTTTTGGTATTTTTCAAGA
>CAYRRJ010000034.1:0-9485 GCA_964426645.1 uncultured Campylobacterales bacterium
TAAAACTCACATCTTTTAACCCTGCTTCATCACCCTCTTGATAATCCAAAACCTCTACTTTGTATCCATTTTTTTCTGCCCATCTAAGATACATCCTATAAAGCATACTGGCCCAATCCTGACTCTCAGTACCTCCGGCTCCTGGATGGATAGAGACTATCGCATCTTTTGAATCATCACTTCCGCTTAGCATCATACTAATCTCTAATTTTGTAACCAAATCCTCCAGACTTGAAGCCTCGCTGTAGAGTGAATTGACAGTCTCTTCATCACCCTCTTCCTGTGCCATCTCATATAAATCACTAGCATCATCCACGGCATTTTTAGCATTTTCATATTTTTCAAGCATACTCTTTAGAGCTGTTTTCTCTTTGCCTATAGAAGAAGCTTTTTTTGCATCTTCCCAAAAAGACGGATTCTGCTCCAAAATCTCTATCTCTTTTAAACGATTCTCTATATCTTGAGGTTTTATAATTTGAGCTATATTTTCTATCTTTTTTTGTAGTTTTTTTAAAAGTTCGCTATATTCGTAACTGTCCAAATTAAATTCCTTTTCCAATTATAATTGGTATAATAACAAGTTTTTATATATTTTACTAAAAAGTGGCTAAAATGAAAATATTTTCAGATATTTATGAATTAATCGAGTATAGAAAAACCCTTACAGGAGATATAGGATTTGTTCCAACTATGGGAGCTTTGCACAAAGGTCATCTATCACTTATACAAAACTCTGTAAAAAACAATGATATAACCATAGTATCTATTTTTGTCAATCCTACACAATTTTTAGAGGGTGAAGACTTGGATAAATATCCAAGAAAGCTTGAAGCTGATATAAAAATATGTGAATTGGCAGGAGTTGATATATTATTTACTCCAAAGAGCGAAGAGATATATTTTGAAATAGAGCCGAAAATTTTAGCAGATGAAAAAAAATCATATATTCTAGAAGGATACAACAGACCTTCACATTTTGACGGAGTTTTAAGAGTTGTTTTAAAACTTTTAAATATAACAAAGCCAACAAATGCTTACTTTGGAAAGAAAGATGCCCAACAACTCTATCTTATAGAAAATATGCTCAAAACTCTTTTCCTGGATACAAAAATAGTACCTTGTGAGATAATCAGAGAAGATGACGGACTTGCACTCTCAAGTAGAAATATTTATCTATCCAAAGAAGAGAGAAAAGAGGCTCTAAAACTCTCAAAAGCTCTAAAAACAGCTTCAAAAGAGATTATAAAAAAAGAGAGAGATTCTTCAAAGTTAAAAGATATAATGCTAAAAATTTTAGAACCTTTAAAAGTAGAGTATGTAGAAATAGTCGATAGAGATTTTAATCTTCTTGATACAATAGAATTAAAAAACAGTATAATTTTAGTCGCCGCAAAAGTAGGCAATACAAGATTGATAGATAATATTTGGATATAGGAATTTTAATGAAAAAACTACACTTAGTAAGTCTAGGATGTAACAAAAATCTGGTCGATTCGGAAGTAATGCTCGGAAGATTGAAAGAGTATGAGATAACTGACAACGAGAGTGAAGCCGATGTTTTAATAGTAAATACCTGCGGATTTATAAATGCAGCAAAAGAGGAGAGTCTAAACACCATACTCTCCCTGCACGAAAACAGGAAAGAAGACTCTTTGCTCGTAGTAAGCGGTTGTTTATCCCAAAGATACAAAGATGAGCTTATAAAAGAACTTCCTGAAGTCGATCTCTTTACCGGTGTAGGGGATTATCACAGAATTGATGAAATTATTTCAGAAAAGAAAAATCTCTTTAGTAATTCAACATATCTTATAGACAAAGAAGACAGAGTAGTCAGTAACTCAACCTCTTTTGCCTATATAAAACTCAGTGAAGGATGTAACCAAACCTGCTCATTTTGTGCAATTCCAGGCTTCAAGGGAAAACTGAAATCAAGAGATTTGGACTCCATAAAAATAGAAATTGAAAATCTTGTAAAAAAAGGATATTTTGATTTTAGTTTTATATCTCAAGACAGCAGTTCGTACCTTAGAGACAAAGGTGAAAAAGAAGGACTCATTAAACTTATCAAAATGGTTGAGAGTATTGAAGGAGTAAAAAGCGCCAGAATACTATATCTGTATCCAACTACCACAAGTGATGCCCTGATAGATACCATAATAGACTCAAAACTTTTTCATAACTACTTCGATATGCCAATCCAACACATAAACGAAAATATGTTAAAGAGGATGAAAAGAGGCTCGGGGAAAAAAAGAATTTTAGAGCTTTTGGAAAAAATGAGAGATGCAAAGGAGAGCTTTTTAAGAACTGCTTTTATAATAGGACATCCAAAAGAGAGTGAAGAAGAGTTTTTGGAATTGAAAGGATTTTTAGAAAAGTTTGATTTTGACAGAATCTCTCTTTTTGCCTACTCTGATGAAGAGGATACCTTGGCAAATGAAATGAAAGATAAAATTCCTCAAGAGATAATCAACAAAAGAATAGAGATACTAGATAAAATAGTTCAAAAGAAAATTATCAAAAGTTTAAAGAAAGATATAGGAAAAGAGATAACTTTGATAGCAGAAAGTCCCAGCAGTGAACACGAGTATCTTATAGGTGCAAGAAAACTGATATGGGACAGAGAGATTGACGGAGAAATTTTGATAAATGATTCAGAGGCAGGAAGCATTGAATTTGGAAAAATTTACCGTGCAAAAGTAACCCAATTGGCAGGAGACAAACTACTTGCAACAGTTACCAAAGCTCTCTAGCAATACAATAAAAACTCTGAAAAAAGGGAAAAATCTGCTTGCCTACTCAGCCGGTAGTGATTCTAACGCACTCTTTTTTATACTTCAGGCATATGGGATAGAGTTTGACCTAGCAATAGTAAATTATAAAACCAGAGACAAAAGCGATGAAGAGGAATCTTATGCCAAAGAGTTGGCAAAAAGATTTGGAAAAATATGCTACAGCTTTACATGTAAACTTCAAGAGTCCAATTTTGAGCATAACGCAAGAGTTGAAAGATACAAGTTTTTTTCAAAAACAATCAAAGAAAACAGCTATACAACTCTTCTTACCGCACACCATTTAAACGACAAACTAGAGTGGTTTTTGATGCAACTTTCCAAAGGCAGTGGCTTGAATGAGATGTTCGGTATGAGTGAAACAGAAGAGAGAGAAAACTATAAAATAGTACGACCTCTTTTACATGTAAGCAAGGACGAGATATTGGAGTTTTTAAAAACAAACGAGATTTTTTACTTTCAAGACAGTTCAAACTTCGATGAAAAATATCTAAGAAACAAGTTAAGATTCAAATTTGCAAATCCTTTTATAAAAGAGTATAAAAACGGAGTAAAAAAAAGCTTTGAATATTTAGCTAAAGATGTATCTGAATTAAGAGATTTTAAAATTAAAAAAATCAAAGAACTATACATAATCCAGAAAGACTCTAGTGATTTAAAAAATATCCGGGCAATCGACAAGGTTTTAAAAGAGTTGGGGGTTTTACTTACATCAAAAAGCAGAGAAGAGATACTAAGAACAGAAAATTGTGTCATCTCTCACAAAATTGCAGTAATTTTCAATGATGATTTAATCTTTGTAGCACCATATATCAAAACCGTTATGCCAAAAAGTTTCAAAGAAGAATGTAGAAAAAAGAAAATCCCTCCGAAAATAAGAGGTTATATTTACCAATCAAACCTGTTAGACTATTTCTCAGACTTCTCTTTATAGACTTTTATTTTAAAAGAGGAGTTTATACTTTTTCCGTCTGATTTCAACTCTATAGGAAAATCAGCTTGAATTATATTTGTATAGTTATTCAAACCTTCTAAAAATCTGTAAAAATTTACAGGAGTCCGCAACGAAGATGTCACATTTAACTCATACTCTACAAACTCTTTTTTGTAATCACTCTCTTTTACTTTTTGCAGTTTAACTTTGGAAAAAAACTTGTTTGCAAATGAGATAAACTCCCTTTTTGAAAAATCATGCTCAAACGAATCAAAAATCTTTCTGTTTTCCACTTTCAGTTTTTTAAGCTCTTCATTTCTCTCTTTCAGGATATTTTCCGCTCTGATTTTATATACATTTGCTCTCTCAAAGTTAGCTCTGGCACTTCTATACTCTTTTACACTAGGCAATATAAAAAAGAGTATCAAAATCAAAGCGACAATGATAAAAACAGTCAAAAATACAAGCAGTTTTATATAATTTATCTTTTCCATACTTTTGTCTGCACTACTCATCTTCTATACCTTCAGCATCTAAAACTTTGTTGGTACTGACAAAGTTGTACCATCCCTCTTTTGTAAGATAAAAAACTGTATTGCTACTGTTAAATATAGACTTCAAAGGGGCAGAAAGCAAAAAGTTAAAGATATCTTTTGTAGGAGTTTTACCATAAAGTATAAGAGAGTTTTTACCTATAATAACTTTTCTTAGGGTAATCTGGTCAGGTACCAAATCAAAAAGATTTTTCATACTCTCTTTTAAAACACTGTTTCTTGCATATATTTCTTCTGCAAGAGATTTTTGGCGAAGAAGATACTCCATATACTCATCTGTTTTATCTATCTCTTTTTCGAGTGATATTCTGGTCTGTATAGCAGATGTAGTATCTTTTTTAAACATATGAATCTTAACAATTAAAAAAATATCAAAAGATATCAGCAAAAAAGAGACAAAAGATATAAACAGTATCCATATCTTTGAAAATGTTGACAAAAGAGGCTTAGGTCTTGGTCTTATAAAACTATAACCCACCGTAAACCTCCTTGATAGTTAAATCACAGAGCTTTTCAGCCACATCCACTTTATGCATCTGAATATCCAATAACAAATCATTTTCTATACTGTTTATTATCTCCGCACTCATTTCATATGAATCATAAACAATAATATCATTAATAAAATCACTCTCATACAAAGGATTGGTATAATACTCTTTTAAAAATGCTTTTAAATATTTATAAATCTGTAAATCTCTACCAAAAAGTTCTATCTCTTCTACTGATGAATTATCATCATATTCATTGTCAGATTCGTCATCTCCTGCGATTTCATCTTCTATATTGTCATCCAACTCTTCTAACTCTTCTAACTCGTTTAACTCTTCTATATCCGAAAGGTCCTCTTCTTCACTGCTACCATCCAAAGATACAAGATCTTCAACACCTTTTTCTTCCTCTTCGTTTTCCCAATCTTCAACACTTTCGGCATCTATCAACTCTTCATTGTTTAATTTAAAAAAAGCACTAAACAGAAGTCTTTCCTCTTTAAAAACAGCCAATGCAAATGTATCTTTCAAATTTAACATATAAAGAGTAGGATACTCACAAAGTTTGTTTTCTTTAAGCAAAAAATATAAAAGGACAAAAGGAGAATATATAAAATCCAATCCGACATTTGAATAGACTTTTTTAATCCAGTTAATATCTATATATGAAGCATAAGCAGACCATGTTTTAAACTTTACAATATGTACATGAGTAATATCAACACTATATTTAGCAAAGTCACCGGCATCTACTCCGCTGATGGCTCCTTGCCCCATGGAGTCGAGATAAAGAGAGATATAGGCAAAATTGTACTTTTCCTGTAAAGATATAAGATACTCTTCTATATCTTCATGGAGTTTTTCATCAGAAACAGATACTTCAAACACTTTGTCAAATTTTTCTTTTAACTTACCGTTTTTCAATACTTTGGAAAAGATTCTATATGTATCATTTTCAGGAACAATTGAAATGAATATATTTGAAAAATATCTTTTGATTATATTGGAAAAACTCATAAAACCTTTTCTCTTTTTTATTTTTAGCTATTTTATGGTACTTTTGCTTTAATGCTTATTAGTTATTTAAGCAAAAATAATTCCTCTATTTAAATAATTCATTGTATAATTGTCTAAATTGTCTATAAATCTCTTTTGCACCCTCAGTCAAACTGCTATCTGTTAATTTTGTAGGAGAGAGTTTTTTGTAATCTTCTATCATAATTTCACACATCATTTTGATTCTGATTTTATCCGCCTCGTTATACTCTTTATTTGAACTAATCAAATCAATTTTTTTCAGATATGCATTGCCTCTATTTATATAATCCTCATACTCCAGTGCTTTTTTACTCTGGGTAAGTACAGTAAATGCCATTTTATTATATAGATTGTTTTCATAAGCCTTTTTTGCCAAAGTATAAGCTTTTTGATAATTTCCTATGAAATAGTAAAATCTTGCTTCCAGAGAATCCTGATATGATGAATTGGAAACAAAATAAAAAACACCTGCCGATAGAAAAAACAGAGAAACAAAAACAGTTAATAATTTAGACAGCATTTTCCAACAGCCTCTCTTGTATAATGTTTTGAGCCTCTTCAACAGAGATATTTTTATCCAAATAGAGTGGTTCACCTATATATAGATTCAGAGTTGAAAAAGGTTTTGGAAGAACAAATCTGTCCCAACTGTCAAACTGCCAGTAAGATGACGGCTTACAGTTTATAGTCACTACCGGAACACCTTTTTTCCTAGCTATCAAAACTATACCCTCTGCTACGCTGTGTCTAGGACCTTTGGGACCGTCAGGAGTTATTCCAAGGTCCCTTTTTAACTCCAAAGTTTTAAAAGCCCCTTTGAGAGCCTTTATACCCCCTTTTGTAGAGCTGCCTCTGACAACTCCACCACCAAAGAGTTTTATAACTCTGGCTATCATTTCTCCGTCACTATGGTCACTTATCATAGAATCTATCTCTACACCTTTACTAAAGTCTATATAACCCAAAATAGCCATCTCAAGCTCTCCATGCCAAAAAGCTATAACAGCAGGTTTGTCTATATCTCTTTTCCCTTTAAAACAGAGTTTTTTCTTACATGTAAAAAAGAGAAGCTTTAAAAGTAAGTATGCAATCGGAGGCACCGTTTTTACCAAAACTCTCTTTTTAAAATCCTTAGATAATAACTTCGCCATACAGAGCCAAACGCTTAGGATTTGTTATCTTTACTTTTAAAATCTTACCCAACCACTCGTCTTTACCCTCAACCTGCACTAGAGAGTTATTATCACTTCTTCCTGCCAAAAGACCGCTCTCTCTCTTCTCTTCAAAATAAACCATATACTCTTTGTTAAGTCTGCTCTTTGCTATCTCATCCAAAATTACATTTTGCTGTTCTTGAAGAGTTTTGAGTCTTTTTGAGCCAAGCTCAGAATTTACCTGATTTGTAAATTCAGCTGCTTTTGTAAGAGGTCTCGGAGAGTATTTAAAAGAAAAAATCTGCTCAAATCTAACTTTTTGCATCACATCCAAAGTATCTTCAAAATCCTCATCTCTTTCCCCGGGGAAAGCCACTATTATATCCGTACTTATTGAGACATCTTCAACCATATCTCTAAGCTTCAAAGCTCTGTCCAAAAACCACTCTTTTGTATAACCTCTTTTCATCTTTTCAAGAATATAGGTTGAACCACTCTGAAGTGGCATATGCATCGATTTGCAAACCTTCGGATTTGATGCAAACTCTTTTAAAAATCTGTCATCCATATGAAGAGGATGCGGAGAGGTAAAACGAATTCTCTCAACCCCGTCTATAAGAGAAATCTCATATAAAAGATCGGTAAAATCCATCTTTTTATGCTTTGAATCGCTAAATCTTCTGCCATAATTATTTACATTTTGTCCAAGCAGAAAAATCTCTTTTGCTCCATTTTGTACTGCTCTTTTGGCTTCGAAAACTATCAAATCACTGGGAATCGATATCTCTTCGCCCCTTGTGTTTGGTACTATACAATAAGTGCACTTTTTATCACAGCCTATGGAGATATTGACATAAGCTTTGTATTTTGAGTTTCTAAACTCACCAAAAGCGTAACCGCTCTCATCATAATCTATATCCACACTTACAAACTTTTCCTGTTTGACTGCCTGAGTTATTTTGGAAACATTTCTGGCGCCAAGTACAAAACTCACTTCCGGAGCTTTTTTAAATATCTCATCTCCAAGATGTGAAGCAGTACAGCCACAAACACCTATCTTGGCTCCATCTTTCTTTTTCTTGTTAAAAACACCTATTTCCGAAAAAAGTTTGTTAACCGGTTTTTCTCTTACACTGCAGGTATTTATAAGTATCAAATCTGCTTCGGAAGAGTTGCTTGTTAGCTCATAATCCTCTTTGTCTTTAAGTTCGGCTATGATATGCTCACTGTCACGAACATTCATAGCACAACCCAAAGTCTCTATGTAGAGTTTTTTAGACAAACGACAACCTTAAAGTATATGTATCTCGTACATATAGTCATCATCGCTGAGTCCGTATCTGATTTCTCTCAAATAAACACTGTATCCATTCTCTTCAAAATGCTCTACCAAAGCTACCAAATCTTTATGCGAATTATCTTTATCAAAATAAAAAATCTTCTGTCCCTCTTTTTGAACAATTTCCATCAATTTTTCTAATTTTACAGTTTTTGGTTTTGCATCTAATTCAGTTCTCGCTAATTTAAGTTCCATTTTTACCTTCTTTATAAACAAAATTATGCCCGTTTCAGGAGCATAGAAAACATTTTATTATAGCTTTTTTTGTATAAATTACTTATTAAAAAACTCTTTTTGGTTTTTCTATAGAAATATGAAGAGTTTTTTGATATAATAATACTCTTCAACTCGCAATCATCATACAATCATTTTAGATATATTTTTATTGCGAAAAAAAACAGGCGTATTTATATGCCTTTAAAAGAGGTAAATTTTGATAAAAATTTTGGATATTATAGAATCTATAGCAAATGAAAAAGGTTTGGATATAGATGAAGTAAGAGATACGGTTTCATTGGCTTTGGTTAAAACAGCACAGAGAGTTTACGGTAATGATTACCACTACGGTGCAGAGATAAATCCTGTCACAAAAACACTTAAACTATATCAAAAAGTTACTGTAGTAGCTGATGATGATGAAGAGCTTGAAAAAGAGAATGAAAATTTTATATCTATAAAAGAGGCAAAAGAGATAGACCCTGATATTGAAGTGGGAGATGAACTGACTTATGAACTTCCTCTTGACAATCTTGGCAGGACAGCTGCGGCAACTCTTCAGAGAGAGCTTGAGTTTCATCTTCAAAGACTCCTAGAAACCAAAATATTTGACAAATACAAAAATATGGTCGGCAAAAGCGTTTTTGGTTCAGTTGTCAGAGTTGACCATGATGAAAACACATATATAGAAATTGACGAAGTAAAAGCGATTCTTCCAAGAAAAAGCCGTATAAAAGGTGAAAAATTCAAAGTCGGCGATGTAGTCAAAAGTGTGATAAGAAAAGTATATATAGATAAGACCTACGGTATAGTTGTAGAACTTTCCCGTACGAGTCCAAAGTTTCTCGAAGCACTTTTAAGTATGGAAGTCCCTGAGATAAAAGACGGCTACATAGAGATAAAAGGAAGTGCCAGAATCCCTGGAGAAAGAGCAAAAGTGGCACCGCTTTCACACAGACCGAACATT
>CAYRRJ010000035.1:0-9329 GCA_964426645.1 uncultured Campylobacterales bacterium
AAGATGTGGAAATCTGAGCAACACAGGACCTCTTATACCTTCATTGCGTATCTCTTTTACTATTTCAACCAAAGAAGGAGAGCTTTTGTAATTTAGTTTTACTTTTGCATTTTCTATAAAAAAGTTGTCATGTCCCCATATATCTATGCCATATTTCAACTCACTCTCCCAAAAATTCACTTGTGTCAAGAAGATTCTCTTCTTTGGTTTCCAGATTTTTTATCCAAATTTTGTCTTGTTTCAACTCATCTTCACCTATACATATACAGTATTTTATATTTTGTTTGTCAGCCTGTTTTAGATGGTTTTTAAGAGATTTTTTCTCATAACTGACTATTGTTTTGTGTTCTTTTCTGAGATTTTGTGCGATTTGAAAACTCAAGTCCAAAGCTTCTTCACACAATGCACCTATATAGTATCCGACTCTTGTATTTTCAGGCATTTTGATTAACTCCAGAAGTCTTTCTATGCCCATGGCAAAACCTATGCCAAAAGTTGGTTTGCCATCCAGAAATTCAACGAGTCTGTCATATCTTCCGCCTCCTGCTATTGCACTTTGTGCTCCTATTTTTGTACTGATAAACTCAAATGCGGTTTTGTTGTAGTAGTCAAGTCCTCTTACAAGTTTGGGATTGATTTTATATTTTACATTAAAATCGTCCAGTATTTTTTTGAGTTTTGAAAAATCCTCGTTACATGTAATGCATAGATTGTCACTGAGCAGAGGGGCGTTTTTGTATATCTCCTGACATTTTGGGTTTTTACAGTCAAGCACTCTTATAGGATTTGTTTCTCTTCTTCTTTTACAGTCTTCACAGATATTTTCACTGTTTTTATCCAAAAACTCTATAAGTTTTTTTCTGTAATCCGGCATACACTCTTTACAGCCAAGAGAATTTAATTCCAACTCATAATCTATCTTGAAAAAATCCAGTATATCTTTTAACATAAGGATGACAGTAGCATCCTCTTTTACACTTTGTACACCAAAGCTTTCGACTCCAAACTGATGAAACTCTCTCAATCTTCCTTTTTGGGGTCTTTCGTATCTAAACATAGCCCCGTGATAATAAAATCTTTTTACCCCTCCGGCTTTGTCAAACTTTTTTTCTATAAAGGCTCTTACAACTCCGGCAGTCCCTTCCGGTCTGAGGCATACATCGTTTCCGCCTTTGTCTGTAAACTGATACATCTCTTTTCCGACTATATCACTGCTTTCTCCAACACTTCTTTTAAACAGAGAAGTCTCTTCTAGCAAAGGGGTTTCTATATACTCATAACCGTAGTTTTTTGCGATTTTACAGGCATTTTCTATAAAATATAGAAATCTCTCGCTTTCCGGAGTTAAGATATCATTCATGCCTCTTAGTGATTTAACCATATATAAAATCCTTTATCTCTTTGTGTATTGTTTCTATACTCTTTGTAGAATCTATTATCAAATTTTCAATTTCAAGTTTTTCAACAAGATTTGTCATAATATTCTGCACTTTTAAAAGATACTCTATACCTCTTGATTCTATATTGTCATCAATTTTTTTGGAGAGTCTTTTTTCTATCAACTCTTTGTTTGTTTTGAAAAGTACTATTTTCTGAGGATATTTTCCTCCTAGTGCAAAGCGGTTTAACTCCAATAGGAAATCGGTATCTATATTTGTATCATTTGCTTTTGCATAGGCAATCCCTGAAATAAAACCTCTATCTGAAACAACCGGTTTGTTGCTGTTTGGTTTTATTATCTGATTGTAGTGCTGGGCTCTGTCACTCAAAAAAAGAAACATTTCTGCTTCAAATGAAAGATTGTACTCTCCGTTTAAAATTATCTCTCTTATCTTTCTGCCGAATTCTGTACCACCCGGTTCTTTTGTGGTGATTATATCTTTGTCATACTCTTTTAAGAGTTCAATCTGAGTACTTTTCCCGCTTGTATCCACACCTTCAAACAATATATACATCAAACATACTCCAAAACCTCTTTTGGTACCAGATGGCTTGCATCTCCACCGTGTCTTATGATATCTCTTACTACTGTCGAGCTTATAAAAGCGTGCTCTAAAGATGGCATTAGATAGATAGTGTCTATATTTTTATCAAGTGAAGCGTTGGCATATCCTATTTGAAGCTCATACTCGAAATCGCTCACTGCCCTTAAGCCTCTAATTATCGTGTTTATGCCGTTTTGTTTGCAAAATTTAACCAAAAGAATGTCAAAAGGTACTACTTTTATACCGTCCATACCCGCTAAACTTTTTGATGCCATTTGGACTCTAGTATCCAAATCGAACATCGGTTTTTTGGTTTTTGAGTCTGCAACTGCTACCAATACTTCGTCAAATATTCTTCTGGCTCTTTTTATAACCGAGATATGACCTAGCGTAATAGGGTCAAAAGTTCCCGGATAGATTGCTCTTTTCATCTACTCTCCCCACCTTTTAAAGAGATTGTGTTCTATTTCAAGTGAATCAAACCACTTGCCGATTAAAAAGTCTTCCATCTCCTCTAGGCTTTTTATATCGGAGTAGTATCCTAAAATTGGCGGTGATATTATAACACCAATTTGCGAAAGTTTTAGCATATTTTCTAAAGCAATTGGAGAAAAAGGCATCTCTCTTGGTGCCAAAAGCAGTTTTCTTCTCTCTTTTATCATCACGGAAGCACTTCTTGTTATGAGATTGTCTGCAATTCCGCAGGATATTTTAGCCAAGGTATTCATACTGCAGGGAATTATAGCCATGGTGTCTATCATAAATGAGCCTGAAGAGGATACCTCCGATATATCTTTGTTGTTTAGTATGGTGATATTTTCCTCTTTTTCAAAAACGATTTTTGCATTATCTGAAAGAATAAGGTATTTTTCCAAACTGTCAGGGAGTTTCTCCATAAACTTTTTGCCAAGAGTTACTCCACTTGCACCACTGATTGCCACTAGTATTTTTCTCATATCTAATCCAATATTTTTGCTGTTTTGTTTTTATTGATTTTGGCTCTGAAAATTCTGCCAGAGCTTGTTTTTATCTTGACTGTATCTCCGGGATTTGCATCTTTGAGGAGTTTCGCATCCAATTCCAAAATCAAAGCTCCCTCTTGTAGTATTGCTTTGATATGAGAGTCTTTTTGAAACATCTTTTTGATTTTAAGACGATTATATGTGAGAATAGAATCTTTTTTTATGTAAGATTTTAATTTGTAATTCTCTTTTAAATCCGAAGTGATTACATGTAAAGGGAGTCTGTCAAATTTTATTTTGTTCATCTGATAATCACTCTCTTTGAGTGTTTGCCCGTTTTTTAAATCTTTTGTTGCTTTAAGGATATATATGTATGCTTTTATTTTGTATTTTAGATAGTGCATTTTCTCTTTTGAGTTTTTACTGTAAAAAGCTTTTACTACACCTTCTTTATTTCTAAAGTTACTCTCTTTTAAGTCTATCTTTTCCAGTTTCCATCCTTTTTTCTCAAAAGATACGGTAGGCTCTATATGGATGGATTCTATCTCTATATTTTCATATTTGTCTTGGAATTTTTTTCTAAGATATGCTCTCTCCTCTTTGAAAGTAGCAGGTTTTGGACAGTTTTTTTTAAATTTTACTATTCCGTTGGAGTTATCCTCAATGCTTATATTGTGCTCTTTAAATATCTTTTTTATTTTAATGGACGGCACTTGATAACTGCTTCTGTTTGAAGGGAGTTTTAAGACTTCAAAATCTCCAGATTTTTTATCAAACAAAGAGGCTTTTACAGTATCGCTCTCAACACAATAATTGTTTTTTATCTCTGCTGCAAAAATGGAGCCAGTCAGTAAAAAAGGTAGTAAATATATCATTTTATCAAGTATATCTCTATCTCTTCATCTTTTTTTATATACTCTTTGTCTTCTCCCAAAACCAAAAGAGCGTTACTCTCAATAAACGGCATAATCATTCCCGAGCCGTATTTGTTGTCTCTGGTTACACTGAAATATCCGTCTTTATACTCTCCCAGCACCAGATTTGTTCTGTTTGGTTTTACTTTTAAATCTTTGGAAATTTTGGCAACTGTTTTTTTGTGTTCAAAATCTTTATTACCCTGGAGTTTTTTAAGTAGCGGAATCAGAATCAAAAAAGCATTGACATAGGCCGCAAGGGGATTTCCCGGCATTGAAGCAACTATGGTTTTGTTTATATTCCCTATCATTGTCGGACGACCCGGTTTAAGATTGATGCCGTGAAAAAGAGGTTTGAGTCCGTGATGTAAAAGTGCCTCTTCAACAAAGTCGGCTTCTCCCATACTGATGCCTCCTGTTGTTACAAGTACATCATACTCTAGCATATCTTTAAAGTATTCTTTTGTTTCTTCAAGATTATCGGGTATGACACCACTATAATGAGCATCAAATCCAAACTCTTTAAAAAGTGCAATTAAAGATGAAGAGTTTACATTGTATATCTCATCATCACTTGCTTTTTCCCAAGGTTCTTTTAGTTCATTTCCTGTTGAAAATACAGCTATTGTAATATCTTTATATACTTTTACCTTTGGAATCCCCTGTGAAGCCAGCATCGCTATTACACTGGAGTCTATTAGCTGACCTTTGTCAAAGAGTTTTGCTCCGCTTGAGAGTTCTTCCCCTTTGATTCTAAAGGCATTTCCCTTTTTGACTTTATCTCCTATGGTTACAAATTTATCGTCAAATTCTATAACATCTTCAAAAGGGATTATTGTATCACAACACGAAGGAATCTTGGCTCCGGTCATTATCTTGTAACATTCATCATCTTTCAACCCATCATCTATGGAATCTCCTGCATATATGGTTGCTTTGATTTTTAATTTTCTGTTTTTTTGAGTATGTTTAAGAGCAAATCCGTCAAGTGCGGAGTTGTTAAAAGCAGGTAAATCTTTTTGGCAATATATATCTTCGCTTAAAACTTTTTTTAAAGAGTTGGATAGATCCACCAGATGTGACGGTTGGTCGGATTCAACCAGATTAAACGATGATTTCAATGCCTCTTTCAGCGAAACAGATGTCAATTTTTGCATATTACTCCTCCAGTCTTTCTATTTTGGCACCCAGTTTTGAGAATTTTCCCTCCAGGTCTTCATATCCTCTGTCCAAATGGTAGATTCTATGGATTTGAGTGGTGCCTTCAGCCACCAGGGCGGCAAGTATCAAAGCAGAACTAGCTCTCAGGTCTGTAGCCATAACGTCAGCTCCTATGAGGTTTTGTTTCCCTTTGACTGTGGCACTGTGGCTTTTCAACTTTATATCGGCTCCCATTCTTGCCAACTCGCTTACATGCATAAAACGGTTTTCAAAAAGTCTTTCGTCTATCACACTTGTTCCTTCAGCCTGAGTACAAAGTGCCATAAACTGAGCTTGCATATCTGTAGGAAAACCTGGATATTCGCTTGTTTCTATATCAGCGGGCAAAATCTCCTTTGCAGGGAGAATCGTTATAGAATTTTTGGTACTTTTTATACCAAATCCCATCTGCTCCAGTTTGAGGGTGATGGCCTCTATATGTTTTGGTATCACATTTGTAACAGTGATTTCAGAGTTTGTTATAGCCCCTGCACACAGATATGTTCCTGCTTCAATCCTGTCTGGAATGACAGTTATATCTTTCATATCAAGAAGTTTTCCGTTACTTCCTTTTATAAGAAGATTTGATGTTCCTATGCCCTCTATCTCTACACCGGCATTTTGCAGGATTTCACACAGTTGGACAACTTCCGGCTCCTTTGCCACATTGACAAGTTTTGTCTCTCCGTGTGCCAAAGCAGCTGCCATTATGATATTTTCACTTCCGGTTACCGTAACTTTGTCAAATATGATTTTGGCTCCGTTTAATCCCTTGGATGCCGTCGCTACAATATAACCCTGTTTTATCTCTATAACAGCTCCCATTTTTTCTAATGCTTTTAAGTGTAAATCTATAGGTCTTTGACCTATGGCACAACCTCCGGGAAGCGATACCTCACAATGTCCGAAACGAGCCAGAAGAGGACCCAGCGTGAGGATTGAAGCTCTCATTTTTCTGACTATATCGTAGTTTGCACAGGCAGAATCCACTTTAGAAGTGTCTATCGTCAAATTTGTTTCTTTTATATAACTTTTTGCACCAAGATTTTCTAAAAGTTTCAGTAGTGTTTTCAAATCTGCAACAAGAGGAATGTTTTTTATGGTTATTTCGTTTTTTGAAAGTAAAGAAGAAGCCAAAATCGGCAGTGCAGAGTTTTTTGCTCCGGAAATTTTGACACTACCCTTTAATTTTTGGTTTCCTTCTATTTTTAGATATTGCATGGTTTTCCTTGAATTTTCTTACATGTAAATGTATTTTATATAATAACTTATAGTATGCATTATACCATATCCACGGTGAGTTTGGCTTGAGTTTTTTTATAAAGCGTACATATGGTCTTGATAATTAAAGATGATTAAATATTTTGGCTTCAAATATGACAGGTTTTTGTTTTTTTATGTCTATAAATGCAAGAGCATACTTTAAATCTTTTGATTTGTAAACAAGAAAGTTTTCACAGTTTTCTGTTACTTTATCTGATAAAGTATATGGGATATCTT
Source organism: uncultured Campylobacterales bacterium (assembly GCA_964426645.1). Taxonomy (GTDB): domain Bacteria; phylum Campylobacterota; class Campylobacteria; order Campylobacterales; family Sulfurospirillaceae; genus CAYRRJ01. The sequence goes on from CAYRRJ010000035.1 coordinate 6,562, forward strand.
CTTGTTTTAAAGGTATGGTTATCCTTTTTGAAGATTCAATACGGATAAGGGATTTTTTTTCTTTTGAAACATACCAGATTACAAAAGGTTCTTTTATATCATATATACTGTTTTTTGTTTTCAGGTATAAAATCGTATATTTTTTTGAGTTTGTAGAAGTCAGTTGTGATGATTTGATAATATCTTCATACAGAATCTGAGAGATTCTGTCTGTTTTCAGTTTACTGTTTATATCTTTTTTAACGGCGGAAAAATTTTTTTTTGTCTGAGTGATGGTTGTTGAAACAAAAAAAGCCATGATTCCTAGTATAACAACCGAAACCAACATTTCAACCAGAGTAAAAGCTTTCAAGATTATTCCTTAAGCGTGAGATAATTAAAGTTAAAATTTTTATCTGAAATTGTTATTTTGTCTATAAGTATATCTATATCGTTGTTTTCGGTTTCTATTTTGATATTTGATGAAAATTTTTCTCTGTACTGATAAGAGGAGTTTTTGAGTATCTTGGTCAGTTTCCTGTTTTTTATGCTGTATCTGTTTTTTAACAGTTCGTATAAGACCAGTTTTTTATTGTGAAGGTTTATAGAGTGTTGATTGATGACAACTGATATTTTTTTGGAGGCTTTCAGTTTTTTAAGGGCTATAGTATTTAGTTTCTCTTCATTTGAACTTACAGAAAAAAGTGCTATACCTGTAAGGGAGAGTAAAATAACACTTATAATTATCTCCATAAGTATAAAACCATCCCTATTCATTGTAAAATCCATCCTTTGACAGAGGATACTTCAAACTATGGAAATATGCCTCTTTGGCTTTTTCTTCTGTCTCAAACTCTTCTATTTCTTGGTAAAATGGCAAAAACAGATAGTACCTGTTGGAATAAGAAAGTATAAACTTGTCTGTAAAATCACTATTTTTCAATTTGATTTTTATACAGATTTTTTCTGTTTTTCCTTTTAGTTTTTCCGCTTCAAATTCTACAGTTTCCAGATTTCCATACCTGTTTTTTGCCAACATTTTGTCTTCCTTGTTGAAAACAGGATATGAAACTCTTATAAAATCACCATTTTTCAAAAGAACTCCGCTTTTTTTACACTCCTTTGAATAACTGTAAAAAATTATACTTTCCTCTGGTATGGTTTTTTTGAATTCTTTGATGTTGTAAATATTCTGTTTTTTTTGATTTATATTGCTATAGGCTGTTAATCCCAGGGAATAAACTATCCCCAAAAGGATAATTACTACAACAATTTCAACAAGAGTAAAAGCTTTTATTCGCATGTTGAGAGTTTTATATCCCTACCGTCTCCTTCTCCTCCCTCTTTTTTGTCTGCACCAAGAGAGATTATATCAAAAGAGTCAGATGTTTTTATATAGATATACTGGTTCTTCCAAGGATCAAGCGGTACTTTTCCACCGTCCAGAAATCCTCCCTGGGGATATGATGAATAGACTGAAGGGTTTGGATTGCTCACAAGGGCATGAAGACCTTCTCCTGTAGATGGATATGTTCCGTTTGCCAGTTTAAAAGCTTTTAGAGTATCTGCTAGAGAGTGCATTTGTACGCAGGCAAGTTTTCTTTTGGCCTGTTCACTCTGACCTATAAGATTTGGCATAACAAGTGATGCTAAAAGACCAAGAATGATTATAACTATCATAAGCTCTATTAAAGAAAAACCTTTTTTCATGATAACAACTCCGACTTTTTTTAGAAACTATATCAAACTTTTTATAATAATTTGTATAAAAACAAAATTTATATATAATGCAAAGTATGAAAAAAGGTATAGCTTTACTTATAACCATAGGATTTATTACAGTTTTAACACTTCTTATAGGATATATGTTTTTATTCAGCGAAACGATTTTTAAAAAAGTACAAAAAAGTGATTTGCCAAATCAGAGAGTCATAATTTTTGATGATATAAAATCTATTATGGATACAAATGCCAAAAATGTTAAAGATTATGATGATTTGTCAAACTTTTTGTATAAGATACCTCCTCTTGTGGATAAGAAGAATCAACTTTTTTTAAGTGTAAGTATGATTCCGTTAAGCAACAAGATAGATTTAAACTCTGTTTTGGTCAATAAAAAAGTGAACAAAGCAAGTGTGGATTTTATAAGGCAGATTTCTGAAACATATAATGTTTTGGATTCACATTTTCTCATTTCACTTATACTGGATACTATAGATACAGATGATATATCCAGAGAAGCTTTAAGTGAAATATCAAGGGAAGATGTGAAGTTTTCAAACGGAAGAATCATAGATATGGAGCATTTTCAAAAGATATTGGAATATTATGACAAAATAGTTGATGATAAAAGTGTTTTTAAGATCCCATGGGAGAAACTTATATATTTGGGCAGTGGAAAGAGTGATTTGCTGGATTGTGATAGGCTGAGTAAAGAGTTGGTAAATGTGCTTGGACTGGATTTGGACGGATATGAAGGGTGTAGCAGTGTAAATGAAACACAAAATATAAAAATTTCCCAAAAATACAATCTAAAGAGATTTAAAAAAGGAAAAAATTACTTTATTTTTGTTAAGATTGGATATAAAATAGGAAAGATTGCAGATACAATGGTTTTTACCTACAATATAAACGGCGGGGAAGTAACGAATTTTGACACTTTTTAACACAAAGAGAACAGTTTTTTTCATAACAAAAGAATTTGACAGAGTTATCAAAAGCAGGTGTGATATCATCCTTTCACCAGAGTTTTACTGGGTAAAAAAGATAAATTTGGATATAAAATTCTC
>CAYRRJ010000036.1:0-3289 GCA_964426645.1 uncultured Campylobacterales bacterium
AAGTACAGAAGAGATAGCAAGTGCTGCAGAGCATCTTAACAAAATGACTGAAGCTTTGAATAACAAACTAAATCAGTTTAGGACTTAATTTAACTCAGGTCTGTACTCAAAATGGATGGTATCATAGTGGTACCATCTCCCTCCCCATATAAAATGATGTTTTTCAAATATTTTAACTATCTTTTTAGGGATTTTGTTTTTGTAGAGTAGTTTTTTATCCCATTTCCAGTAGTTTGCAAATTTGGTATCTATATCTATAGCGATGCCAAAACTGTGTGTTGATAATCTGTTTGTACCGGATATTTTTCTATATACATAAGTTCCTGATATATTTGTTATGTATTTCATATATTTTTTTGGTAATCTATCGAGTTCATTTGAAATTAGCTGTAGGTTGTAAGCTGCTTTTTCATTCCTGTTAAAGAGAATTTTTTTGCCTTTATGATTTGGTAGCCAGATGATTGTTGTGAGATTTTTTTCTATCTCTTTTTTATTCTTTCCGTATAGTTTCTTGAAAAGTTCTTCATTTCTGATGCGTCCGGCATCATTTCTTGTTTTCATATTTTTGTTATATTTGAGATATAACATATCTTCAATATCCGGATTTTTTATCTTTTGTAAGATATCTTTCTTTTCTTTATCGTCATAAGGAAGAGTTGTACCATCTTTAAAAAAAACTTTATTATCCCTTACATGTAAGATAGAATCATAAGCTGTCTCTAAAGGATTTGCTGTGATTAAAATAGGAATTAAAATCATTAAAAACTTATACATAAATGATATAATACCTAAAAATTAATGGATTTTATATGATAGTTGAAAAAGTTGAAGAGATTTTAGAGAGTAGAAATGTTTTTCTAACGGGGGGTGGAGGTGTAGGTAAAAGTTACCTTACAAAAGAGTTGGTTAAAAGAGCAAAGAAGAAGCAAAAAGGTGTGGTTGTTCTCGGAAGTACGGGAGTAAGTGCGGTTAATGTAGAGGGTCAGACAATACACAGTTTTTTTGCTTTTGGTATATCAAATACTCTTGAAGAACTACAAAGACATGACAGATATGTTAAAAAGAGGATAGGAGAGTTAAAAAAGATTCTTTCAAAATGTGATTTGCTTGTGATTGATGAGATAAGTATGGTATCTGCTTCTCTTTTGGAGATGATTCACTATAGGCTTAGAAATGGAGGATTTGATGGGAGTTTGCTTTTTGTAGGTGATTTTTTTCAACTTCCCCCAGTGATAAAAAGAGATAACTCTTCGCTTTTTGGAGAGAATGAGTATGCGTTTGAGAGCAGTTCCTGGGAATTTTTTGATCCTTTGATAGTTGAGCTTACAAAAACAAAACGCACAGATGACAAGGAATTTTTTGAGATTTTAAATCTGCTTAGATGGGCAGAAACTGATAAAAAACTGATAAATTATCTGTTTGGATTAAAAGAGAATAGAGTATCAAAGAACAGTACGGTTTTATATGGTACCAATAAAGAGGCCCAAAGGATGAATCTTATAAAGCTTCAAGAGTTAAAGAGCGAGCCTGTAGTACTGAAAGCAAATGAAAAAGAGCATGTTAAGTCTTTACATGTAAAGAGAATTGAAAATTGGAAAAATTCTTTGCCTATACCTTGTGACTTAACTCTGAAAATAGGTGCAAAGGTTCTTTTTTGCACCAATAAATGGGGTAAATATTATAATGGAGAAAGAGGGGTGATAAGAGAGATAATGGATGATTATCTTATAGTGGAAAAAGAGGATTCTTTGGTAAAGGTTGAGAGGCAGGAATACACCATGAGTGAGAGTGTGGCTGTTAACGGAGAGTTGGAGGATAGACCTCTTTATTCTATAGAACAGTTTCCTCTCAAACTTGCTTATGCCATCACTATACACAAATCTCAGGGAATGAGTATAGACGAGTTGGTTTGTGATATAGACAATATATTTGAAAAGAGCCAGTTTTATGTAGCTTTATCTCGTGCAAAAAATCCTAAAAATCTGGCCATCAGTTTCAACAGAGGGGATTTTGAGAGATATCTAAAAAACATCATAAGAGTTTCACCAAAAGTGAGAGATTTTTATCTAAACAGTAAGATACTAAAGATAGAGGAGTAAAGTGTCGATTTTATAACATCAGTTATAAAAAAGGAGTTATTATGCAGTTAGAAAACAGCAGTTTTAATTTTGAGTATAAAAAATACTCTTTTGAAGTGGAATACTCTAAAGAGAGTAAAGATAAAGTAAGCGGAAAGAAAATAAGTGATTACTATCTCTCAAAATATCAGTTTGAAGTTTTTACTTTCTCTTTTGGAGAGAGCAAAAAACAAGTGGAAACCCTCTCTTTGGCTGATTTGGGTTACGAAGGAAAACCTATAGGTGATCTTAGTCAAGATGAAGCAAAAGAGTTGGTCGGGGAAGACGGTTTTTTTGGAGTTACCAAAACTAGTGAAAGACTTTCTACTTTTGTGTTAGAAGGTGCCGGAGATGATTTGGATATGTTGAAAGCAGGAAGAGAGGGAATACTTCAGGGATTTAAAGAAGCTGAAGATTTATGGGGAGGAAAACTGCCTGATATTAGCTATAATACTTTGGAAAAAGCTTTAAAAGCCATAGATGACAAGATATCATCTCTTGGCGGTAAGGTTTTGGATACTACTGTTTAGGAATAATAGCTATGAAGAAGATTGTTGTTTTGTTGTTTGCTTTGGCTTTGTTAAGTGCAGATATGTTAAATATAGATGATTTCAGTGTGGAAGTTTTTTCAAAAGTTACAAATAAGCCGGTAAGTATAAATATGGATTTGATTTTTGAAGGGCGTTATGTCGAAGATGAGAGTTATAAAGTAGTAGATGCCTTGAATGTTGTAGTAGGCAGTTTTTACTGGGAAGATTTGATAACTTCTGCAGGTAAAGAGAAGTTTAAAGAAACTCTCAAAGCTTATACTTCTAAAAAATACTCCATAGATATAGATGATATTTATATACAGAAAATTTATTCTGAGCCGGATATTAAAAAAATTGTAAAAGCTCTAAAAAAAGAGGGAATGTGTATCATTGAGAAATGATATCATAATAAGACGGTATATCTGCCTCAAACAAAGCATCATCAAGAATGATGTTTTTGTTTACATGTAAGAGTGATATTTTTATACTGTTTCCGAGAGAATCTGTATAGTTTATGCTTTTTATTTCGTTGTCTTTGATTTTTATTATATAGTCTGTATCTTCAAATGAAGCTTTGTATGTATCTTCTGAGAGTTTTACTGCATTTTTAATAATTTGGGTAATATTCGGTGAATTTTGAAG
>CAYRRJ010000036.1:3299-9255 GCA_964426645.1 uncultured Campylobacterales bacterium
TTGAAGAGTAGTTATGATGGCTTGTTCCAGTTCAGGTTCTATTATAACCACTTTGTTGTTGTTAAAGTATATTTTTTTTTCTACAGGAGATTTGTATATCCACAGTGCCTTTGATTTGTCAGTAGCATAAAACTCTCCTTTATATGTTATGGTACTGTTTTGTTCATCAGTTATACTCTGTATAAAATCACTGTGAATTGTTTTAAAATCCAGTACATTTGCAAAAATCATATTTGCCAAAAACAAAAATATTATCAACTTTTTCATAAAAACTCCAAAAATATAAATCTTGATATAGTTTTAGCAAATAGATAGTAAAAGTATGATAAAATTCATAGTTTATTAGAGAATTAAGTTAAAAAGGCACATAAATGTTTGTAGAGACTATAGCGAAAAAGATTTTTGGTACCAAAAATGACAGATTGGTAAAAGCTTATCTCAAAAGAGTCAAAGAGATAAACGCACTTGAAGAAAAATATGAAAAAATGAGTGATGATGAACTCAAAAAAGTTTTTGATGATTATAAAAAAGAGATACAAGAGGAAAATAAAACCTTAGATGATATACTTTATGAGATATTTGCGATAACCAGAGAAGTTAGTAAAAGAACAACCGGTATGAGACATTTTGATGTTCAGATGGTTGGAGGTATGGTTTTACATGAAGGAAATATAGCTGAGATGAAAACAGGTGAGGGTAAAACTTTGGTTGCTACACTGCCTGTTGTTTTAAATGCCATGGAAGGTCGTGGAGTACATGTTGTTACTGTAAATGACTATCTTGCCAAAAGAGATGCTACTGATATGTCTGCAATATATAATTTTTTGGGACTCAGTGTAGGTGTTGTTACAGCAGAACTGGAAGATGACAAAAGCAGAAAAGAGCAGTATGACTGTGATATAACTTACGGAACAAATAATGAATTTGGATTTGATTATCTGAGAGACAATATGAAATACTCTTTGGAAGAGAAGGTTCAAAGAGAGCATAATTATGTAATAGTTGATGAAGTTGACTCTATTTTGATAGATGAAGCAAGAACTCCATTGATAATTTCAGGGCCTACAAACAGAACACTTGACGGATATAGAAAAGCTGATGAAGTTGCTCAAAAGTTGGAGAGGGATGTTGATTTTACGGTTGATGAAAAGAACAAAACTATTTTGATAACGGAAGAGGGTAATGAAAAAGCTGAAAAACTGTTTGAAGTTGACAATCTGTACTCTTTAGAAAATGCAGTTTTGGCACATCACCTTGATCAGGCTTTAAAAGCCAGATATCTTTTTGAAAAAGATGTAGATTATGTGGTAAGAGACGGAGAGATTATAATAGTTGATGAATTTACAGGAAGACTTAGTGAAGGAAGAAGATTTTCAGAGGGTCTTCATCAGGCGTTGGAAGCAAAAGAGGGTGTGGAGATAAAAGAAGAGTCTCAGACTCTGGCTGATATTACTTTCCAAAACTACTTCAGGCAGTATAGAAAACTGGCAGGTATGACAGGAACTGCACAGACTGAGGCTACGGAGTTTGCTCAGATATATAATCTTGAAGTTATCTCAATTCCTACAAATCTTCCAATGGTAAGAGAAGATAAAAACGATTTGATATACAAAACCGAAAAAGAAAAATTTAATGCGGTTATAAAAGATATAAAGCAAAGATACAAAAAAGGTCAACCTGTACTTGTGGGTACTGCTTCCATAGAAAAGAGTGAAGAATTACATCATCTTTTGAAAAAAGAGAAAATTCCTCATACTGTACTAAATGCCAAAAATCATACAAAAGAGGCAGAAATCATCAAAGATGCCGGTAAGAAAGGTGCTGTGACAATAGCCACCAATATGGCTGGTCGTGGTGTTGATATAAAAATAGATGACGAGATAAAAAAACTTGGAGGTCTTTACATAATAGGTACTGAAAGACATGAAAGCAGAAGGATAGACAATCAGCTTAGAGGTCGTTCAGGTCGTCAGGGAGACCCTGGGGAGAGTAGATTTTATTTAAGTCTTGAAGATAATTTACTTAGAATTTTCGGAAGTGACAGAATCAAAAATATCATGGAAAGACTCGGTATTGAAGAGGGTGAGCATATAGAGTCCAAAATGGTTACGAGGGCAGTAGAAAATGCTCAGAAAAAAGTTGAAAATATGCACTTTGAGTCAAGAAAGCACCTTTTGGAATATGATGATGTTGCAAATGAGCAGAGAAAAACCATATACAGTTTCAGAAATAATCTTTTAAATCCTGATTATGATATAGATTCCAAAATCAAAGAGATAAGAGAGGAGTATGTAACCAGTCTTCTGACAAATGCAGAGATTTTGGAGGGCATGATAAAAGATGAGTTTGATTTGGACAAACTCATTTCTTTGCTTAAAAATGAACTTCAGGAGGATTTTTCCAAGGAAGAGTTGTCAGAGAAAGATTATGATGAACTCAAAAAATATATCATTGAAAAATTAACACAAAAATATGAAGAGAAAATGTCCATAGTAGATGAGGAACAAAGAAGAGAGATAGAAAGAATTTTATATCTTCAGGTTTTAGATAATGCTTGGAGAGAACATCTTTATCAGATGGATATCCTCAAAACAGGTATAGGTCTTAGAGGTTATAATCAAAAAGATCCATTAACCGAATATAAAAAAGAGAGCTATAATCTTTTTGTAGAGTTGGTAGAACAGATTAAATTTGAGAGTTTTAAGACTCTGCATCTTGTTCAACTCAGAGATGAAGATGAAGAAGAGCAAAGAAGAGCTATGGAAGAGATGCTAAGAAAAATGGAAGAGGAGGCTCAGGCAAATATAGAACTTCAACATGATAGTATTTTAGAGCCTGAAGATGAACATAAACCTATCATAGCAGAAAAGAAAACTCCAAGAAATGCTCCTTGCCCTTGTGGAAGCGGTAAAAAATATAAAAACTGTTGCGGAAAGAGTGGACCTAAAAAAGGGATTTTAGCATAGTTTATGGATAAAATAAGCAGCTATCTTGTTAAGAAATATCTGAGATTTGACAAATCTCAGCCTTTTATAACCATAAGTGCTTTTTTGGCTTTTTTGGGTGTTGGTGTAGGGGTTATGGTGCTTTTGGTTGCTATGGCGATTATGAACGGATTTGACAAAGAGTTTGAGAGAAAACTTTTTACTATGAATTATCCTTTGAGTATATATCCCAAGTCTTTTCAAAAAATAGACAATGATGATCTTATGATTTTGGAAAAAGATTTTCCGAATTTAAAGTTCAGCCCCTATATATCTTCTCAAGTGATTGTTAAAAAAGGGGCAAAACTTGAAGGTGGTTTGCTTTTTGGTGTCAATTTTGAAAAAGAGATAGAAATAAATTCTGTATTGGAAGAGGCATTAAAAGACAAAAAAGTAGGAAAGTATGAAATAATAGTAGGAAAAGGTATAAAAGAGAGTAATTTTTTACACCAGAATGACAAATTAACGGTTATATTTACACAAAGTTCTCCTAGTGGTTTTTCTCTTATACCAAAAATGAAAAGGTTTGTTTACAAAGGTTTTTTTGAAAGTGGACTGATAGCTTATGATAAAGCGTATATGTACACAACCATCTCTTCTCTAAGAAAAATTTTAAAATACCCTGAAAACAGTTTTGACGGTATCCATATATATTCTAAAACTCCGTTTGAGGATATAAAGAAATTGAAAAAGAGTCTTCCCGATTATCTTGGAGTTGTAGGATGGTGGCAGATGAACGGTAACTTTTTTTCTGCACTTGAACTTGAAAAAAGATCACTCTTTATAGTTTTAATGCTGATTATTCTTATAGCTTCTCTAAATATCATAAGTTCACTCCTGATGACTGTTATGAGTAGGAGAAAAGAGATTGCACTGCTTCTCTCTTTGGGAGTTACATTTAAAGAGATAAAAAATACTTTTTTTTATCTGGGTATGATTATAGGAGGTAGTGGAATAGTTGCCGGAGTGATATTGGGGCTTTTTTCCATATATATACTGGGAACTTTCGATATAGTCAATCTTCCTGCTGATGTATATGGTACTTCCAAGTTGCCTTTGGAACTCTCCTTGAGTGATTTTGTATCAGTTTTTACAGGAGCGGTTGTTATAGTTTTTCTTTCTTCCTATTATCCTTCATATAAGGCAACAAAGATAAATGTTTTAGATACTCTACGAAATGAGTGATATCTCTTTTTTTGTAAAATCTTCTATATTTTTTTCCAATTTTTGAAGCAGACTGAGAGCATTTTCTCCATCATCCGGAAATGTAACGATATTATCATGAGGTTCCTGAGATAAAAATTCCTGTATTCCGGAAAGAAGTTCTGTTGCTCCATTCCAGTCTGTTCCTGGAAGCATAATGATAAAATCATCATTTTCACTAAATACAGCATCAGTCTTTCTAAGTATTTTTTTAAATATCTGGGTTATATCGTCTTTCGATTTTGTATTCAAAGAAAAATAAACTATGGAAAACGGTGCTTCATCTTTTAATCCGAATCTCTCCAGAAGAGCGATGTGATGTTCTATCAAACTTAAAAGATTGTTTTTTGAAAAAGATATACCAGCCATGAAAAACTCCTTTTTTGTTTATTTTACAGTAAAACAGATATATTTTCAAAATTAAAATAGTTAAAACTCTGTTTATGCTCATAGGTAAATTTCAGTTTATGTGCTTTTAATATATTATCCACAATATAAAGACCAAGACCAAAACTTTGATGAGAAATTTTTTCTTGTATAAAAGGCTCTACATAATGAGACAAGTCATACTTAAGAGGATTGCCTTGATTTATAAATGATATTTTGTCATCATCTATTTTTATAGTAAGTTTTTTATCAATGGCATATTTGATACCATTGTCTATTATATTTTTCATAGCTGTTGTAAATAGTCTGAAATCAACGTGTAAAACCAAATCACTCTCTGAAATTATCTCTATCTGTTCAGGTTTTACCATGGCGAGATCTATAGCTTCGTCTATCATATCCATTAGTTTATATGGTTTTATATTTTTTATACCTTCTCCTGATGTTATCTGCTCTATGGAGGCAAATTCATTTATAAGAAGTTCAAGTTTTTCAAAAACTTTTATAAGTCTCTCTTTCTGTTTTTTATTGTCAATCATTTCTACACTTATTCTTCCTTTTGTAATCGGAGTTTTAAGTTCGTGCATGATGTTTCTTAAAAACAGGTGTCTTGAATGGTTTAGTTTGTTTATCTGTTCGACTGCGTTTTGAAAGGAGTTTGATACCTGGGATATTTCATCCTCTCCTTCTCTTTTGCAACATATATTTAAATCTCCTCTTGCAAATTTGTCCATCTCTCTTTTAAGTTTTCTTAAGGGTTTTATTTTTCTTATGGTAAGTATGTATGCAAGGATGATAATAATCAGGACTATGGCAAATACTATCTTGATAACATAATACCTGTATGGTTGATAGTCGTCATCTCTTAAAAGCAGGAGAGTATTTTTGTGTTCTATTAAAAGGTAGTTGTTTCTATTGTATATCAAGATGGCACTACTGCCTATTCTGCCTGTTATTTTTTGTATTACATTGGCTTTTTCCAGTATCTCCTCTTTTTCTTTTTTATTTGTAATTTCTGTCATTTTATAATCTTTTACCTGTTCTTTAAGCTCATTTTCTGTTATAAAATTATTTAGATGAAAGAGTGTTGCCCTCGCAACTATAGTGTATTTGTCATTTAGTTTTTTTGTGTAATTCTGTTTGTCATACTCAATCAAAAACAGAAATGCGAGTATGATACTTATGATAGATAGTAAAAATATAAAAGTTATACTGTAAAAAATGGATGATTTGTTTATATTAAGTTGCAAATTTATATCCGATGCCTCTTATTGAATGTATATATTTTGGATTTTTTGGATTTTCATCAAGTTTGTTTCTGATTCTTCCTATGATAACATCAATACTTTTGTTGGTAGTTTCTTCTCCTATTGCATCAACAT
>CAYRRJ010000037.1:0-9180 GCA_964426645.1 uncultured Campylobacterales bacterium
TTCGGTGAGACCTTTGAGCTCGTCCCTAGTAATATTACAGTCACTAATATTTAAAAGAAAAACGCATCCTCTAAGTTTTTTATGACACAAAACATCCATAAGTTTTTTATCATCATCTTTGTTTTTTGTTTTGCTGTAATATCTTAAAAATAAAATCTCCGATTCGCTTTCATTCTCTAGAATATCCTGAAAAGAGTCACATTCTCGAAATGTTGTACGGCCAAAACTTCTTTTATTTATCATGCTAAAGCTCTTAAGGCAATCTTCTGAACTTTTTACTTTATCAATAAAGATGATTTTTCCTCTTTTCTTGAGTGATTTGATTGCAAATGTCTCAAGTGTCAAGTCGCTAATATTTTCATCATAATAGATAAAATGTTTCTTAAAAATCTTATTCATCATCAGCCCCAATGTGCAAATTACCATATAATAGCGAATTATTGTATATCCAGACCTTATTGTTTACTAAATTTACTTGAACATTCAATGCGTTCATGTCAAAGCTTCTTTCTATATTTTTCTTTAGCTTATCAATCCAATAGACTTTTTTTGAGAGTAAGATATCTCTTATTATTTCCGCTTTTAGTAATCGTCTATTCAATTCAACACTCTTTTCAAGCTCTTTATTTAGTGCTTGTGCAGAATGAAGAGCTCCCTTTATTTGTGCCGAAGTGGCATTTGATAGTGATATCGCCGTAGCTAGTCCTATTTCATCGGCATATAGATGAAAAGACACAAGAACACTCAATAAAAACAGTCTCATTTTTCTTCTCTACCTAGAGTATTTTGTGAAACTATAATGCTAAGAGATGCAATTCTTGCTTTTGACAACTCTATCAAAGTTGCTAAGGATAGCATTTCGGAATCAGCCATTCTTGAAAAAAGTTTTTTGGTTTTTCTGCTCGAAAGCTCTTGAGCGGAAAGTACGCTTGCCTCTTTTGCAGATACAGAAGCCAGAGAATCAACCTCTCTTAGGTCATCCCCACTATATTTTTCAGCCTCTTTTAGTTCAGCAACGGCACTCTGCAAAAGTTGATCCATTGATATATTTGATGCGGCATTATTTTTAAAATACTTAGCCGAAAATTCTCCAAAATTTATTGAAGAGTAAAGATTATTTTTTTTATTATGCTTAAGGATAAGAGCTTCTGCACACTTTTCTCTGCTCTCCATTTTATCACATACCATTGTCAGATCCGGAAAAATTTGAAGCTTACTGTTGCTTATGTCTCTAGCACTTCCAGACAAGCCTGACTTAAGCATATCTGCATCTAAAGCAGAAAGCAAAAGCATTGAGGTGCACAATATTAAAAAGCAAACTTTTGACATCTATTAATCCTTCGTTAGTAAGCTAGACTTAATTGTTGAATATTTTAATCCAAGAGGATTTATTATTGTCCCTCTTGTTGAATCAAACTCGCCTTCGACTTCAACGCTCATACTTCCTCTTCGGTTTTCATATTCACCGCTTTGGGTATTGTAGATGTTTGCAACTAACACAAATGCGATTTTTGCATCAAAAGTGTCTTTATCTGTGTGATAGGAAGTAACTTTAGAGCTGTTTACGGATATCATCTCCGGCATTTTATCGTTTTGGATGAGAAATACAATATATTTCTCAAAAGACAAAAAGTCTCTTTGAGCTTTTTTATCATCCTTTTTAATGAAGTTTTCTTTAAACTCTTTAAATTTTGGATTGAATCGTTCTAGGTCGTTCACGTTCAAGATCTTGTTTTTATAATTATCAGTAAGAGAAGTCCAATCCCAGATAAAATAACTTTGAATATTGTTAAGAACAACCTTTTTGAAAGATTCGGATGTGATATCCATAGGCGCTTTTTTTGCAGTAAGAGGTCGCCCTAGCTTATCAAGCATAATGACACCATTGCTTTCTTTTTTCATTATTGCCAATGCCTGCATAAATTCTTCTTTTAAGTATTTTGTTGTAAGAATATTATATCCGGCCATAATTATGATGGCAACCCATGTTACCCACCAATTAATCATTGCAAATTCTCTTGTTATCCCAAATTTGCTTTTTCTATCTTCTTGCTTCATCTTTATTACCTGTTAGCATTTTTTTGTAAAAGATATTAGTGTAAATTGCACTATCAATTCAAGAAATTAGTATTTTCAATTTCAGAATCTTCAATAGGTGCATTTCCTCTATCTTTATTGAACATATTTTGCCACGACTCAATAGCTTGATGAAGTGTCTCAAACTCAGCGCGAATAATCGCCTGTTCGTTCTCTTCTTTTTCTTGTGTTTTCTTCTCTTTTTGTCTTTTTGCCTGCTTCTGTAAAGAGGTTAAAAAAGGTGTCTTTTTGGAGCGCACAAAAAGCTCATCGATCTTACAGAGATATATATCTTGAGAGCGAACCTCATCATACACACTCCTATGCAGTTCTGAGACCTTATTGTTTGTTAATCCATTTTCTTTAAAAAAGTCATTCTTTACTGACAAAACAGACTCAAAATACTGTTTTTGCTCTGGTTTTACATTTAAGTCATCATCAAACATTTCATCTATAGCGCCAAACACTGAACCGATATTGCTTGGTGTAACAACTCGCGTTATCGACAAAAACAAAATAGAGTTCTTTTTATTTATTTTATACTTATTATATTTTAGTGGTTTAAATTTTTCACTTATCCTTGAAAAAGAGGGGTGAGGAAACATATCAAACGATTTTAGTGTAATTAAATTGTTATCAACACGAGGATAGTCGATAAGTCCATTTGTGTAGCTTGTTTGCAAATAATTCAATGCTCTCTTTGCTTTTTTAACCATTAATATCCTTTAAGACGATTTCAACGATTTTATCCGACAACAACTTCGCCATTTCGTCTCTCTCTTCTTCTAAGAACGGCTCCGGATAAATACAATTGTTTTCAAGGAGAAGATTCTCTATTCCATTGTAAATATTGGCAAATAGAATATGATAAGCATCTTCTTGCTTTTTCTCTATAATATTTTTTTTGAAGTCATCAAATACGTTGCCTATAACAGATGACATACTATACAGAGATTCTGTTATGCGCCGTTTATTATTCGCAAGCCAAAACTTTTTGCGAAGTATTTCGATATTTTGGCTTTGCATAAGACTTGTTTTCAACTGCTCGTTATTACTATTAACAAGAATATAAGATGCGAACGCCTCTCTAAAAATTCTTACCCGTGTTTCAGAAAGAGAATATCTATCTGACTTAAGTACAAGTCTTATGGACTCAAGCATTGAGACAGAAGTAATCTTATGCTTGTCTAAAAAACAATAAGATAAAAAAGAGCTCTCTCCATAAGTGGAAACCCATAGCACACTATCTTTAAAGGCTATTGCTTCAAAGAGTTCTTTTCCTCTTGTTTTGCTTAAAATGCCAACAAGGCTATTTTCAAGATATTCAAAAGGAGAGAAAAATTTATCTAAAACTTTATTTTTAATGGTTTTCTCAATAAGCTCAAAAAGTCTCTCTCCTTCAACATGGGTTTTTTTGAGAAAGTCGCTTTTTGTGTATATGTCGGCAAAACCGTGAAGAGATGAGGTAAGAAGAGCATAATTATCAATGCGGAATTCAGCAAGAAATTGTTCAGACAGAGAATTGCAAAGAGTTAGAAATTGATACAGGTTTCTGTCGATTTTCTTGATTTCATCATAAATAAGACTTGTCCCAGAGTGAAAAAGGATCGCCCCTAAGATAGAACATCGTATTGTCAATGAAGCAAATTTGTTATCACTATGAATAGAATCAGAATCATAAGCCATAATCTCATTATAAATAAATCGCATTTCTTCAAGAGCACAATAGAAAGTATTTGATATCTGACTAGAAATAACCTTGAAGTTCGATTGCCATAATAAGCTCTCGTCGATGCTTTTATATGAAAAACCTTTTAAATTTATCACTTTTAATTTGTTTGATTGAAGCTCATACATTGTTGAATAATATAAAAGATAAGGTACTTTTGCTTCTAAAATTTTTGTATCATTCATTCTTTTTCCTTATTTGTCGAGAATAAGCTTGACATCATCGCTCTCTAATTTCTTACTTCTTTGTTGAAAGTCATTTATTGACTGCTCAGTTTGCAGTCCGACAGAATTCTGATTTAATAAAATAACCTCAACGATTGGCATTTTAGAGATCTCATCAAGCATCATCGCTACTCTCGACTCTTTAAGTATAATGTCCTTTTTGACTCTCTGCATATTTTTATGCAAATCAGCAAGCTCTTGCTGTTTCTTTTTTATTTCATATACAGTATGTATCAGTTTTTTGTAATCTGCCGCATATAGTCCAACCTCGTGAGTTCTAACAATATCTTTCTCGCCTCCATAAAGAGAAGAGAAGAGTAAAAACAAAAATACAAAAAGTCTGTATATCATTATTTTATTCCTAATTCTTTCTTTACAGCTTTTAGCGGGAACGGCTTAGATGCAATCTCTATTTTTCTATACATCAGTGCGGCAAGCTCTCTTTCTATGCGCGCTATTTTTTTAATTTGAGACTGTATTACAGCCCTTTGTGCCATATATCGAACAGCTCTTATCTTGTAATCATTCTTTTTTTCAATAGGGAGCTTTTTAAGTGTATTTTCCGTAGGCTGTACCATTGTATTATATGGAGTTGTAGCATCCTCTACCGCTTTACTGAAACCAGCTATGTTCTTCGTGATATCTATTTGTGTTTCCGATATAAGTCTGTTGATCTGATAAGAGTCTTTTAAAAAAGACTCAACACAAGAATCAGCACTAGATACGCTTGATTTGTCTCCGCACTCTTTTAAGAGCTTGTTTTTTAAATCCAGCTCCTTATTTCTCATCTCTCCTATTTTATCTTTCAACGGAGAAGCAAGAACTATCGTTGCTTGCTCGTGGATTTTTTCTCTAATTTCAACTTCCGATATTTTAGTTTTAGTCTCATCTGCGTTTACGCCATCATATTCTGGATAGCATGAATTTTCATCATAGTTATTCTTTTTTGCATCTTCAATACATTGAAGTATCTTTTTTTCAACTCTAGTGTTTACATATTTGCCACCGTCTTTTTTAGCCATTATATTTTCATATTTTGTGCTTCCGTACACTTTTGTATGTGCCGGCATCTTCTTTTTCTTTTCTTCAAAAGTAATACAGGCTTTTCCCAAAATTTCAGAATCTCCATATTCAGCATATTTGGCTGTTGCCGTTGTTAGATAGTTCTCAACACCATTTTTAATCTTGCTTTTCTGTAAAGGATTATCTGAATTGGAGCAATAACTTTTTAGCAGGTCTTTCATACATCGAGAAGGATCTGCTTTTGCCGAAAAAGAACATCCTGCTATGGAAAACTTCACATTTATTCTAAGAGCGCTTTTTATTTTACTGTCAAGCTCATCTGAAATTTGATTTATTTTATCCTCAATAGTACAAATATCGAACTCCGGAACACCATCAGAGATCATACCAGCAACACAATCAGTAACTTGATCGTTTATCTTACTGAAATAATCAACATCGCCGGTAGATGACGTGTATTTTTCTATATCAAAAGCATTTAGGCTGCCGACAACAAAAAGTATCAACATAGATTTGCTAATTTTCTTCATCTCTAATTATCCATAAGTTTTTTAATTTGCATATTGGAAGCATGCTCTAAAAAAGGTTCAGAGGCATCAATAAGCTTATTATCAAGAATCATCATAGCCTCTTTTTCTAGGCTTGTATTTGTGGAAAAAAGGTTTTCAACAACAATGTCCGCGGCGTTTGCTCTTGCTGCGGCATTAATGTAATCTACTCTTAGTTCAATAGGGAGTCTGCTTGAGACTTCTGTGCTGCGCCAAACAATACCTTTTTTTTGCCTTGAAGCACTTTTTAGTATTTTAAATTTAACGGCAGATGCCTTTTCTATATTCGCAATAGCGACATCTCTTTTTTTTGTATGGCTTTTTGAACCTTTTGATAAAACTCTTTTAGTACAGCCGCTAGGATCAAGTGATGTTTTGCACTCGCGAGACATTTTCTTTGATAATTCATTTTCTGTTCCAACAATACCTTCTATATAAGAAGTTGAATTTGTATTTGCCTGTTCCGCTGTTGTCGATATATCTTTCTCTGCATCCTGCATCGTCTTTGGAAGAGTCCACTCATCCATTTTGAAACACTTCTCTGGTTTTTTCGAGACCTTTAAGCAATCTTGAACTTCTTTGCTGGCTGTGTTGAAAATTCCATGCTTTTTAATGCTTTTTACCATGCTTTCTGAATATACTTCTTTTAAGGTTTTTCCACTGCTTGTTTTTTTTGAACCTATCATGCTTTTTATGTGGTCGCAGCCTGTAAAGTTGCCGACAATTTTTCCGCCTGTCGCAAGAAGTTCCTCAGAGCTAGACACAATTGAATTAGAGACGCTTGCTCGATAGTTTTCTGCTTCATCTTCTCCGTCTCTTATTGAATCTCTACAAAAATCAAGAAGGGCTTTCCTTTGACAACTCAGCGGATCGGCAGTTGAAATAGTACAACTCCCTATTTTAAAATCTCCGCCAAGCTCAAAATCAAGCTTATTAAAGATGTCACACATTGCATACAAGTCGATGTTATCAACTCCCGTCTCACATTCAACATCAAATGTCGGAAGGCCAAATTGTTCACCTATTCCATTTGTGACATCGCCAACTGTATCTGTGACAATATCATTAAGACTAAAAGCATAAAGTTTGACACTCATTAGAAATAGTAGCGAAACCAATATCTTAATATGTTTTTTTATCCTCATGGCATTGTCCAGCTTTCTGTTGATTTTTCTCCTATCTTTTTAAATGACTCATTGTTGCTCAAATAGATGGATCTAGCGGTCACATTCAAGAACTGTCCGACGGCGACCTCTTCCGTGTTGAGTGATGAATTAAGCAAAGAACGAGACAAAGCCTCTCTTCTCTGTTTGCTTAGTGACTCCAACATGTACTCTTTTCTTTTTTCGATAGGGAGCTTTTTAAGCAATCTATCTGTTGATTCATAGAGGTCTCCATCCCTATTTATTGCTAGGTATTTGTTTTTAGAATATGCCCTGTATGCATCATCAAGGCTTTCTGAATAGTCTTTTTTTTCTGCTTTTGTATAAGAAAAAGCCTTGGATGCAACACATCCGTCTTTGTCAGAGGATAGTGAACACTCTAGTTGAATCTGTTTTGTCAATCTGTTCTTTATTCCTAAAGAGTTTCTAGGAGATAAATAAAGCGGTGAGGATATGGTTTTTGCCTCGTTAGAAACACTTTTTTGCACCGCCAGCATATTTTTAGGTAATTTGCCTATCTCAATATATTTTAGTCCATCGAAAGGGTTTGTTCCTTTTATTTTTTCATCGGGAGACGCAAGATAACTTTTACATACTTTATCTCTATCAAAATGTTTATTCTTGACTTTTAAAATATCCTTCAAACTATCAACCGTCTCTCTATAACACTGTCTTGATGATAAGTCTATTTCACAATCAAAAAGATTGAACGTCAAATCTATTGGTTCCATATTAAAATCATCGCATTTGAGCCGTAAAAAAGAATCTGTGTCAATATCTCCTGTTAGTTCATCAACTACCCTATTGACAATATCATCCATCGCGCCGGAAAAGGCGAGACTTGGAAGAAGAATTAAAAAAAATAGTGTTTTTTTTAATTGAGCCCGTAACAACTTGCTTCTCCGGTCAAGTCTGTGCAGAATTTTCTTTTTTCAGACTCACTATTGAATTCAACGCGATATCCATTATCTGAAACAGAGTATGTAGCATTATAATTATCCAAAAACTCTTTGATTGATGAGCTTTTATATCGAATATCGACATAAACCTTTTTTACTGCCTCTTTAGGAGTTTTTGGCACGTTATTACGCACTTCATTGCTCATAGACGGAATAAAAAAGCTATCACTAAACCCATTGCCCTCTTCTATTGGCTCATTTGGATAGGCAATCTTTGCATTTCTAGCCATATTGGAATCAACAAGAGGAACAATAAAGAGATCTTCCGCTGTAAACTCTCTCTCTACAACAGGAGCTTCAATATGGATTTTATATCCGCCATGTGAATCTCTTGTCTTATAGACCTCCGGATATGTTATCTTACCGCTTTCAATCAGATATTTTCCTGCTTCTAATTTTTTAATTCTAGCCTCGTAGCTCTTAAGTAGCTTTTTAAAATCCCTAACAGCATCACTGTACCCCTGAGAATAAAACTCCTGCTTTGATCTATTGCGACCAAGATTGTAATAGAATTTTTGAATAGATGAAAATTTATTTACTTCAAAGCCACTATCTTGCGCAGATAGATTTAATGACAACAACAGCGTGCCGAAAAATATAGATGTTTTTGTTGTTTTAGCTCTCATACCCATTCGCCTTTCTAAACTCTTTTGCTATTTCAATTTCAGAATTAATGCTCTCTGCCAAAGTCTGCATAATTTCCATGATTGATGTAACGCTTCTTGTCAAAGATTCATTTTGAGACTCGATCGTAGCTATTCTTTCATCGATTTTAAAGATAGAAGTCTCAAGCTCAGAGAAGTCAACATTTGGCGAGAAAGATGGAGCACTCTCCTGTGCAGGAGAAGAGGAAATATTCTCTCCCATTCTCTCTATCTTCTGAGCAAGTGAATCATGGAGTTCTCTCACAACAGACTTACTCTCTTCTATCTCTTCTCCGATATCTGTAAGGGCTGTCTTGACCTCATCCATCTTGCTACCAGCATCAGAGTTTTCCGAATAAGAGCGTGGTGCCGCCGCACCATCGTCATCCTCATTGTCGATCGCGTTCATAACTATTCGCTTAAGCTCGTCAATCTTATTAATAACCTCGGATAGGTCAACATTTTGAGAAATAGCCGCATCCTGAGTCGGTGTCTCTTGTTGAGGTGATCCTTGCTCGCTGTCTTTAGAAACAGAAGAGATGGAATCTTCAAGTTCAGATAAAAACACCTTAATGCCTTCAATGTCGGCAGACACCTTAGACACATCTTCTTTTGTGGCCAAAGTTGGAATATCATCATCGACTAAACCGGAGATCATCTTTTCGATCTCTTCAAGTAGTTCATTGTCTCCACTTAAAGATGCTTCTGATGCGAGCTCTTCTTTAAATTGAGTCTCTGGTGATGCACTTTGCACAATATCTGTATCTATTGCATCTTCTTGTTGTCTTAAGAATGTTTTTGATTCAAGTTCTCT
>CAYRRJ010000038.1:0-9043 GCA_964426645.1 uncultured Campylobacterales bacterium
ATTACCACCAATGGTTTTCTATTAAAAGAGACTGCCAAAAAACTGAAAGATGCAGGTTTGAAAAGGATAAATGTTTCACTTGATTCTTTAAAACCGGAAGTTGCTCAGGCAATAGCGCAAAAAGATGTACTCTCAAAAGTAGTTGAAGGTATAGAAGAAGCTTTAAGAGTAGGTTTGGGAGTTAAGATAAATACAGTGCCTTTAAAAGGGTACAATGATGATGAAGTTTTAGATCTTTTGGAGTATGCAAAAAGCAAAGGTGTAATAATAAGATATATTGAGTATATGGAGAATCAGTTTGCCAAAGACAAGCTTCAGGGATTAAGCTCAAAAGAGATACAAGATATTATCTCTTCAAGATATAAATTTAAAGAGATAGGAAGAATCGGCTCTTCTCCCGCACATCTTTATGAGCTTGAAGACGGTTACAGATTTGG
This sequence comes from uncultured Campylobacterales bacterium, assembly GCA_964426645.1. GTDB lineage: Bacteria > Campylobacterota > Campylobacteria > Campylobacterales > Sulfurospirillaceae > CAYRRJ01. The sequence goes on from CAYRRJ010000038.1 coordinate 438, forward strand.
TATTATAGATCCTCATAAGCACGATTTCTGTGAAGATTGTAACAGAATAAGATTGACTGCGGAGGGAATGCTTATACCTTGTTTGTATTTTGATGAGGCTATGAGTATAAAAGATGCGGTTCAAAACGGAGATATAGAGGGTGCGGCAAATGTTCTGAAAGAGGTATTGGCAAACAAACCGGAGAAAAACAGGTGGAGCAGTGATGAGAGTAATGAAACATCAAACAGAGCTTTTTATGAAACTGGTGGTTGATTGTGGATGAACTTTTTTCTCTAACTTTGAAGTTACATGGTTCTTTTGTTGGAATACTTCTTTTGATGGCTGTTTTTAACTACTTTTTTTTAAATAAAAAGTTGGATTTGGTAACTTTGAAAAAAAGGGTTAGAGCAGTTTTACCCTCTTACTATCTTGTCTTGTCTCTGATTCTGTTTACAGGACTTGTCCTTTTGGGTGCCGTACAGTTTAAAAATATCTATTTTGTAGTTGTTCTAATGATAACAGTATGGCTGTTTGTTTTGGTTATGAGTATAAAAACATATAAAAAGATGAAGTTTTTACAGACTGAAGAGATAGAGTCTTATGTGGCATTTTATAAGAAAAAATACATTATAGATACTGTTTTGCTTTTTGTTATGATGGGAATAGCTTATATGGCGGTGTAGTTGTGCAGTTTGTATATTGTGAAAATGCAAAAGAGAAAAACCTGGAATTATCTATACAAGAGTTTAGGCATATATTTAAAGTAAGACGTACAAAAATAGGCGATGTTATAAACTTCAGAAATCTTAGAGATGACTATATATACGGCTATAGAGTTACAGATATAGATAAAAAGAGTGCATATCTGGAGCTTACAGAGAAAAAAGAGTTAGCTATAAAAGCAAAACCTTTACATGTAAGCTGGTGTGTAGTTGACCCCAAAACTATAGAAAAGACTCTCCCTTTTTTAAATGAGTTTGGAGTGAAAAAGGTAACTTTTGTATATTGTGAATTTTCTCAAAAGAATTTTAAGATTGATTTAGATAGATTGCAGAGGATAGCTGTAAACTCTTCCCAACAGTGTGGAAGAAGTGAGATGATAGAGTTGGAGATTATAGAGAGTTTGGAAAAGTTTCTGGAAAGATATCCTGATGTGAGTATTGTAGATTTCAGTGATAATAAACTGAAATGTGGAGATAAGATAGGTCATTTTCTGGTTGGTTGTGAAGGAGGCTTTTCTACAAAAGAAAGAGAGATGTTTAATAAAAACAAAGTATTTGGATTGGATTTTGAAACAGTTTTAAAGAGTGAGAGTGCAGTTTTGTATGCAACATCGCTGTTTTTATCTTGAATTATAAAAAGTATTGTGTTATAATTATAATTCCCCTCCCCCTATATAGCGGTGGGCTCGAGAGGGTCTATCGCTGCTTTTAAAAATTTACTTTTTATAAGTATGACAAAGAGGCGGGATTAGTCACATATGAAATTAGAAGGAACGAAAAAATGAAGAAAGATATTCATCCTGAATATGTAGCATGTACAGTGACTTGTGCGTGTGGCAATAAATTTGAAACAATGTCAAACAAGCCGGAGCTTAGAATTGACATTTGCAATGAGTGTCATCCTTTTTTCACTGGTAGTGAAAAAATAGTTGATGCTGCGGGTAGAGTTGAAAAATTTAAGAAAAAATATAATTTAAAATAATTCTTAAATATTTTGGTATATTTAATTCCTACACCGATAGGAAATATAGAAGACATTTCGTTCAGGAGTTTGAAAATTCTGAGCGAAATGCAGATTCTCCTTTGTGAAGATACACGAGTTACAAAAAAACTTCTAAACCTACTTTCCAAAAGATTTGATACAGATTTCAATATTGAAAAATTTATCTCTTTTCATTCTCACAATGATAAAAAAGTCTTGGAAAATTTTGAAGCAGATTTTTTTGATAAAAAAATAGCTTTTTTAAGTGATGCAGGAATGCCTTGTGTAAGTGATCCGGGAGCAAAACTTGTTAAATTTTGTCAGGAAAACAAGATAGAGTATGAAGTTCTACCCGGAGCAAATGCAGTACTTCTGGCTTATGCCGCGAGCGGTTTTGATACTGCTAGATTTATGTTTTACGGTTTTCTTCCCCATAAAGGGAAAGAGAGAGAAAATGCTTTAAATTATATACTCGGTATGGATGTTGCCGTTATAGTATATGAATCTCCTCACAGAATAGAAAAATTTGCCGAAGAATTGGCAAAAGCAGATCCGGATAGAAATATTTTTGCCATAAAAGAGGCTACCAAGCAATTTGAAAAAAAGTTTTTTACTACTGCAAAAAGGTTTGTGGATTTACTGAAGCAAAGCAATACAAAAGGTGAATGGAGTATCGTTATTGAGCCCGTTTCTCTATGTAGTGGAGAGAAAATAAATGAACATGATATACTTTCTTTGGATATTCATCCCAAAGCAAAGGCAAAACTTTTGGCAAAAATAAAAGGTATCGGTACAAAAGAGTGTTATGAAATGCTGATTAAAGATAAAAAAATTAGTTTAGAGTAAAAATTACCAATATTCAGGAAGAGCTGTTTTTGTGAGTATTTGTATATTGTCTAAAATTTTCTCTTTTTCTTTCTATATTCAGAAGACTATACAAAAATTTTAAGAGATTTTAGGTACAATAAAACCATGATTATATATGGAAAACAGTTATTATTATATATTTTAGAAAATTATCCGAAGAAGTTACAGAAAATTTATCTGGCAAAGAAGTGTGACCAAAAACTTTTCAACAGACTAAAAAGAGTTTGTGAAAATGTAGTTTTGGTGGATAACAAAAAAGCACAGGCTTTAAGCAGAGGTGGAAATCATCAGGGTTTTATCGCTCAGATTGAAGATTTGGAATTTGGTGATTTCAATGAGGTTAAAAAAGGTACTTTTCTGCTTATTCTTTGGGGTATAACAGATGTGGGTAATTTAGGTGCTATTGTAAGAAGTGCTTATGCATTTGGTGTAGATTCTATAATAATCAGCGGGGTAAAGAGTGTTAATCTGGAGGCTATGATAAGGACAAGCAGTGGGGCTATTTTTGATATTCCTATTGTTTTGTACAGTGATGCGTTAAGTCTTCTAAATGAATTGAAACAGGCAGGATTTGGTACTTTTGGTGCGGACATGAGTGGGATTGATGTCAAAGAAGTAAATTTTTCTACAAAAACTGCACTTATGATGGGTAGTGAAGGAGAGGGCATACCTCCAAAAATAAAGAATAAACTTGATAGGCTCATATCTATAAAGATGGCAAGAGAGTTTGATTCTTTAAATGTCAGTGCTGCAACGGCAATATTGTGTGATAGGATTGTGAATGGATAATATTGAAGTACTTAAGGATATAGGTTTAAAAGAGATTTCGGACAGAACGCATATAGAGGTCAAGCATATTTCATATATAGTAAATTCCGAATTTGACAAGTTAAATCGTGTAAATACACTGGGTTTTATAAAAATAATCTCAAGAGAATTTGATCTCGATTTAAGTCAGTGGCTTGAAGAAGCGGAAAAATACTGGGATGAACACTCTGTGAATAGTGATTCTCCTCAGATTTTTATAGCACAGAAGCCAAGTGTTTGGCCAAAGATAATCTATACATTTTTAACACTGTTAGCTCTTGTAGCTATACTATACGGAGCTTATCTTTTTTTGGATAAAAAGTTGAATTTTTTTGACAAATCAGCTTCAACCAATGATATAAACTATACCTATGAACAGACGCCCGTTGTAAAAGAGGCAAAAAAAAACCTTTTGGAACAGAATACAACTGTTGATGAAAGAGATATTTCAACAGTAGATGATGTATCTGATAACAACTCTGATGAGATTTCTGAAACAGAGGTTGAAGATTATGAGAAAAACAGTACATCGGCGGAAAATATAGAAACAGCGGAGTCGGTAGAAAAAGTTACAGAAGATAAAAATGTCACATTACAGGTCTCAGATACAGACAAAGGTGAAAAAGCTGTTTTGACTCCCAATGTTAAACTTTGGGTAGGAGTTATATATCTGGATGACAACAGCAGAGATTCGTTTTTGGGAGACGGAAACTTTACAATTGATTTAACTAGGGATCAACTTATAACAACCGGTCACGGGAATTTTTCGATATCTTTTGATGACGGAAGAGTAAAAAAGTTTAATTTTCAAAATCCTATGAAATTTATGGTCAAAGACGGCAATTTGAGTGAAATATCATTAGAAAAATTCAAAGAATTGAATAAAGGAAATCTTTGGTGAAAAAATGTTTATTTCTACTGTTTTTTATAACAAATATTCTGTCGGCAAATTTATATGACAAAATTGAAAATTTTATGGGGAAGGAAGAGTTTTTAAAACAGGAAAATCTTATAAAAATTCTTTTTAAAAATGAATCTGATTTTTATAGAGAAAATGATGGGAATGTAGATAGCCTGAAAGTTATAGAGATACTTAAAGAGAGTGGCCTTTTCAAACTGTTTTACAATACACCGGTATCTTTGAGAGTAGAATTTGTAACTGATAAAAATCCTCTTATTTTCATGAAAATTATCAATGATTCTCTGGAATCCATAGGATATAACTATTTTTTGACCGAAAGTGCAAAAAAAGATGACAAGGGATTTGTATGGGTTGTTACTCTTAAAACTAAACATTTGATAAATCCTTTGATTTTTGCCAAAGAGTTGAAAAAAAGAGGATGTTTGGTTAAAGATATCGTAAAGAAGGATAACTATTTTTGGTCATACAGTATAGATTCCACAGATGCCAAATTAAATGCTTTATCCATAGATAGTGATACAACTGTAAAATTGAAAAAACCGATAGAGCCTTATTTGCTCTATTCAAAAAGTGATTTTGAAACCATCACGATAAAATCAAGTTTCAGTGATCACTGGTATCCTTTTGTAGTATTTTTGGATAAATCGTTACATGTAATTTCATACAGAAAAACAGATGAGAGAACATACAGTATGAAACTTGATATTCCAAAAGATTGTGTATATATAAAAATTGGAGATTTATATACACTTGACAATATAAAGCATGGATTGTCGGTATATATAAATACGATTCAGTACTAGGAGAAGAAGATGTTTGATGAGATTAGATTTAATACCATAGAGAGATTGCCGAATTATGTATTTGCAGAAATAAATGAGATAAAACTAAATGCCAGAAGAGCAGGAGAAGATATTATAGATTTTTCTATGGGAAATCCTGATGGAAGAACTCCTCAACATATTATAGATAAATTGATTGAATCAGCCAATAAAGACAAAACTCACGGATATAGTGCAAGTAAGGGTATATATAAATTACGACTTGCAATCTGTAAATGGTATTCAAGAAAGTATGGTGTTGATTTGGATCCGGACAAAGAGGCAGTAGTGACTTTGGGAAGTAAAGAGGGATATGTTCATCTAGTTCAAGCTATAACAAATCCGGGAGATGTAGCAGTTGTACCAGATCCTGCCTATCCTATACATTCTCATGCTTTTATAATTGCCGGAGGAAATGTTCATAAAATGGGACTTGATTTTAATGAAAATTACGAATTGGATACCGGGAAGTTTTTTTCTAAACTAAAAAAAGCATTTAGTGAATCTGTGCCAAAACCAAAATTTGTAGTAGTTAATTTTCCTCATAATCCTACAACAGTAACTGTACAGAAGAGTTTTTACGAGGAGTTGGTAGTTTATGCAAAACAAGAGAGATTTTACATCATAAGCGATATAGCGTATGCAGATATAACTTATGACGGATACAAAACACCGTCTATTTTAGAAGTAGAAGGTGCAAAAGATGTAGCAGTTGAGAGTTTTACACTCTCAAAAAGTTACAATATGGCAGGTTGGAGAGTTGGTTTTATGGTGGGTAATCCAAAGCTAATAGGAGCTCTTCAAAAGATAAAATCATGGTTTGATTATGGGATGTTTACTCCCATACAGGTAGCTTCGACTATAGCTTTGGATGAAGACCAAAAGTGTGTGGAAGAGATAATTGCAAAGTATCAAAAAAGAAGAGATGTTTTGTGTGATAGTTTTAAAAATGCCGGTTGGGAGATAAAAAAACCAAAGTCAACAATGTTTGTGTGGGCAAAGATTCCTGAAATTGCCAGAGATTTGGGCAGTATGAAATTTTCAAAACAGCTTTTAACAGAAGCAAAAGTGGCTGTAAGTCCCGGAATAGGATTTGGAGAGCATGGTGATGAATATGTTAGAATCGCATTGATAGAGAATGAAAACCGCATAAGACAAGCAGCTAGAAATATAAAAAAATATCTAAAATCATTAGAGGACAAAAAAAGATGATAAAAGTAGGGATAGTAGGAGTAGGTACTGTAGGAAGCAGTGTTGTTAGATTATTAGAAAACAATGTCGATGTTATAAAAGCAAGAAGCGGTAAAGAGATAGTTCCTGTACTTGGTATCGTAAAAAACCTTGATAGAAAAAGAGATGTTGATATAGAACTTAGTGATGATGTACAAAAACTTTTAAATAGAGATGATATAGATATTGTAGTGGAGTTGATGGGTGGAGTTGATGAAGCTTTTGAAGTTGTTAAGCAAGCACTTCAAAAAGGTAAAGCGGTAGTAACGGCCAATAAAGCTCTTTTAGCATATCATAGATACGAGCTTGAAGGGATAGCAAATTCAATTCCTATAGGATATGAAGCCAGTGTTGCGGGAGGAATTCCAATAATAAAGGCTTTGAGAGAGGGACTCAGTGCAAATCACATAGAATCTATTAAAGGTATAATGAACGGAACTTGTAACTATATACTTACCAAAATGATGAATGAAAAGGTTGAGTTTGAAGATGTTTTAAAAGAGGCTCAAGAGCTTGGATATGCCGATGCTGATCCTACTTTTGATGTAGGAGGGTTTGATGCTGCACATAAGCTTCTTATCTTAGCAAGTATCGCTTACGGTATAGATGCAAAACCGGAAGATATTTTAATAGAGGGAATTGAGAGTATAAACAGCGAAGATATCTTTTTTGCAAAAGAGTTTGGATATAACATAAAGCTTTTGACTATAGCTAAAAAGATAGGAGATGAGGTAGAATTGAGAGTTCATCCTGCTCTTCTTCCAAAGAGTGAAATGATAGCAAAAGTTGATGGTGTTATGAATGGCGTGAGTGTTGTTGGAGATTTTGTCGGAGAGACTATGTATTATGGTCCGGGTGCCGGCGGAGATGCAACGGCAAGTGCCGTTGTGGCAGATATTATAGATATAGCAAGAGACGGGCACAACTCACCTATGTTAGGGTTTAAAAGTAGTATAAAAAAGGGTGAGCTAAAGTTAAAAAATCAAGATGATATAGAGACAAAATACTATGTTAGAATGGAGGTTGAAGATAAAGCAGGAGTCTTGTCTCAGACAGCTAAAATTCTTGGAGAGTATAATATCTCTATAGAGAGTTTTTTGCAAAAACAGTCCAAACAAAAAGATAGTGCAACGCTGCTTTTTTCAACCCATAGATGTTTGGAAAAAGAGATACAGTCTGCTTTAAAAAAGTTGGAAAACTGTGAGTTTGTAAATCATAAGCCGGTTATGATAAGGATAGAAGATTAGTTTAAAAACAGGTCTTGAAGCTGAGGATAGAGTTGAGAAGTTTCTTAAAAGAGAAGGTTATAAAATCATAAGGAGAAATTTCCACTCTAAATTCGGAGAGATAGATATAGTGGCTTTTAAAGAAGATGTTTTGACATTTTTTGAGGTTAAATATTCAAAAAAATATAATCCTGTTTATAGGATAACAAAATCAAAAATTTCCAAAATCATAAAAACAGTTGATTATTTCTTTATGAAATTTAATTATGAGTGTGAATATCAGATAAGTGCGGTTTTGGTTACTCCGGAAAAAATAGAAAAAATAGAGAATATAACGATTTAATGTTACTAAGGTTGCATCTTTTTTTAGTGAATTAGACTAAAATTTCTTTATAGATTTAAATATAAAGGATTTAAAATGGAATTTATTAAAATGCAATTTGATGCTGAGTTACTCAAAAAATTCAGTAAATATACACTGATAGCAGGTATATTGATGATGATTATAGGGTTTGTTGGTGTATTTGCTCCTCAGGCCTTTTCTCTGGCTGTTGTCAGTTTTATGTCATGGTTGTTTTTATTCAGTGCATTTGTGCAGGGATTCAATACATATAAAAACTACAGAAAGTCATTTAGTGCATGGTTAAAGCCTATAATGTCTTTCATCACCGCTGTGCTGTTTGTATTTTTTCCAATAGAGGGTGTTGCAGCAACAGGTATGTTGTTGGCAGTTTATCTTATGATAGATGGATATTCCAGTATAGCTTTTGGTTTTGAGTATAAGCCTCACAAAGGTTGGTGGATGATGATATTAAATGGTATTTTTTCCATTATACTTGCAGTGATACTTATATCAGGATGGCCATTTAGCTCATTTGTTCTTGTAGGATTGTTTGTTGGTATAAGCCTTATTTTTGATGGTGTTGCTTTGATAACTTTTGCACTTGGTGCCAGAAAATTGAATCAATAAAAAAGGTATGTTTTTTTGGGATTATTATAACTGATGTTACGCACCATATGGTATTCATAGCAAAACAAGAAAGTTTATA
>CAYRRJ010000039.1:0-8986 GCA_964426645.1 uncultured Campylobacterales bacterium
ATACCTCCTCCAACACCACTTTTGGCTGGAATCCCTACTCTGTATGCAAAATCACCTGAAGCATCATAATGTCCACAAGTCAGCATAAGCGCATTTACCCTTTTTGCCTGAGAAGAGGTTAAAAACTCTCTTCCACTCAGAGGGTCACTACCATAATTTGCCAAAAACAACAGTGTTCTACACAAATCTTCTGTACTCATTTCTATGGAACAAAGTTTAAAATAGACATCCATAACAGTATCTATGTCATTTTTGATATTACCAAAACTTTTCATCATATTTACTAGTGAATAGTTTCTGTAACCACTTTTTTTCTCAGAAAGATATATTTCTTCATTAAAATCTATCAAAAGTATATGATCTGTCAATCTGATATGTGCCAATATTTTGTTAAAAGTATCTTTTTTATAATGACTAACCAGCATATCAGCCACGACAATAGCACCTGCATTTATAAAAGGATTTCTAGGAATACCGTTTTCATACTCCAAAAGAACAAGTGAATTAAAAGGATTCCCTGAAGGCTCAAGCCCCAAACGATTCTGAAGCTCTCCTTTGTAAAGTTTCATGATATGGGTAAAACTGAAAACTTTTGAAATACTCTGTATGGAAAATTTCTTTTTACTATCCCCTGTGTGAAAGGAACTACCATCCAAAAGCTGTAAGCTCATGGCAAACTGTTCATCTTCTACCTCTGCCAATGCAGGTATATAATCAGCTACTTTCCCCTCTTTTAAAAAAGGTTGAATTTCATCTTCAATCTCCTCCAGAATCTTTTTATAATCCATCATACTTCACCAAACCCTTTTTAAGATAGATAACAAATATCAGAACAGTTATTATATCATCTAAAAATCAAATTTAACATTTTGAAAGATAAACAATTTCATCAAAAACACTGTTTAAAAATTATGGGGATTCTAAAAAGATTTTTTACTGTAAGTACAAATAGTAATAATTGGAGTAGAAAGAGACTGTCAGACAGACAGTCTCAAAATTTTATTTTTAAACCAGCTCTATAAATGCCATCTCTGCAGCATCACCAACTCTGGTTCTTGTTTTGATTATACGCGTATAACCACCATTTCTCTCGCTATATCTAGGAGCAATCTCTTCAACAAGCTTTTTGGTACTTTCTTTGTCCTGCAAAGCAGCAAAAACTGCTCTGTGAGCATTGAAATCACCTTTCTTTGCTTTTGTTATCAACTTCTCTATATAACCTCTAAGCTCTTTTGCTTTTGGCAAAGTCGTCTCTATCTTTTCATATTTTATTATAGCTATAGCCAAATTCTTCAACAATGCACTCCTGTGAGTTGAAGTACGGCCTAGCTTTCTATATCCATGCTTATGTCTCATTATTAGCCCTCATTCGTTTCAGATTTTAAATCTTGAATTTTTTGTCTCAGTACATTAGCAGTCTCTTCAGAAAATTCAAAACCAACTGGAAATTCTAATTCTTCCATTACTTGTTTGATCTCTTCCAAAGACTTTTTACCAAGATTTTTTAAATTTTTAAGCTCAGCTTCACTCATCAATGCAAGTTCACCAACAAATTTTATCTCAGCTCTGTCCAAACAGTTATAACTTCTGGCACTGAGATTTAGATCCTCAATGCTTTGTAATAACTTGTTCAACTCTACACTAGAACTAACACTCTCTTCATTTTTAACTACATCAAGGTCTAAAATACGCTTAAATACTGACATTTGAGAATACATAGCTTCCAAAGCATCTTTGAAAGCCTCGATAGGTGTAATCAATCCGTCTGTTTCAACTGTAAAAACAATCTTTTCAAAATTCGGATTATCTTCAACAAGTACATTCTCTATATCGTAAACAGCCTTCTTAACAGGAGTAAAAAAGGCATCCAGTGCTATATAGTCTGCATCCAAACTCTCTCTAATATTTTCACTAGGTACATATCCTATACCTTTTTCCAAAATAATAGAGAAATTCAGTTCGGCATCTTCGTTAATTGTCGCAAAGTAATTATCAGGTGTAACAACTTCAACATCGTCATTATCCAAATCACGACCTCTTATCTCTTTAGGTCCGCTGAAAGAGTAATTTACTTCTACTCTTTTTTCATCACCCTTGATTTTAAATCTTATGTTTTTAAGATTGATAATAAACAAAGCAACATCTTCAAGCATACCTCTGATACTGTCAAATTCATGAGTTACACCATCAATTTTAACAGCAATCGGTGCATATCCCACAGTTGAACTAAACAACAATCTTCTTAACGGATGAGCCAAAGTTATAGCAAATCCTGATTCAAAAGGATAGGCACTTACTTTAGCTTTATTGTCAGCTATATTTTCTACCTCAATCTCTGTCGGCATATGTGCTGATGTATTAATTCTTTTCATAATACTACCTACTTAATTATTTAGAGTATAGCTCAACGATTAATCTCTCTTCAACCGGAATAACTACTTCTTCTCGATCTGGTACACGAGTAAATATACCAAATACTTTGTTAGTATCTATATCAACCCACGGCACTATACCTGTCTGTGCAGTTAACTCCAATGCACGAACAATCTGAGGGTTAGACTTAGATTTTTCACGAACTTCTACTTTATCACCAGCTTTTACTCTGTAAGAAGGGATATCAACCTTTCTTCCATTTACCAAAATATGTCCGTGTGTAACCAATTGTCTAGCAAATCTTCTTGTAGTTGCAAATCCCATACGATACACAACATTATCCAATCTCTGCTCAATCAACAATATTAGGTTGGTACCTGTATTGCCTTCTTTTCTTGCAGCATCACTAAATAATCTTCTAAACTGCTTTTCGGAAACACCGTACATAAACTTAGCTTTTTGCTTCTCTCTTAATTGAAGCCCATATTCACTTATCTTTGTTCTTCTTTGACCATGCTGACCAGGTGCATAAGGTCTTTTATCCAAAGCACTCTTTCCAGCCAATCGGCGCTCACCCTTAAGGGCCAAACTCACACCGAGTCTTCTTTCAAGTTTTTCAACCGGTCCTCTATATCTCGCCATCTTTTCTCCTAATTCTTATGCGTAACCAAAAAAATATATATTTTATTAAGTACCTAATTCTATATTAAAGAATTAAACTCTTCTTCTTTTTGGAGGTCTGCAACCATTATGAGGCAACGGAGTAATGTCTTTTAAAAATGTTACTCTGATACCTTCTGATGCACCTACACTCTTCACTGCTGTTTCACGGCCGGATCCCGGTCCCTGAACTTTAATGCCAACTTCTTTGATTCCATGCTCTTTTGCTTTTGCCAATGCATCATCAACAGCTTGTTGTGCCGCATATGGAGTAGATTTTTTACTACCTTTAAAACCCAAACTTCCAGCACTGCTCCATGCAATAACATTTCCCATCTCATCAGTTACAGTTACAACAGTGTTATTGAATGTCGCTGAAATATAAACAACACCTTTAGCGATGTTTTTCTTTACGACTTTCTTTCTTGTTACTTTTCTTTTTGCCATCTGTTTCCCTTTGAGACTCTATTTAGCTTTTGCGCCAACGGTTCTTTTCTTACCTTTTCTTGTTCGCGCATTAGTTTTTGTTTTTTGACCTCTAACAGGTAGTCCTCTTCTGTGTCTTAAACCTCTGTAACTACCCATATCCATCAAAGCTTTTATATCCATGGCAACTTTTTTTCTCAAGTCACCCTCAACTGAATAATTTTGCTGCAATTCATTTCTGATTGCCGCAATTTCTTCTTCGCTCAACTCATTAGCTCTTTTATCATAAGATATACCTGTTGCATCAAGTATCTTTCTTGAGCTAGTCAAACCTATACCATAAATGTATGTCAATGCATACTCTACTCTCTTCTTGTTTGGTAGATCAACACCTGCAATCCTTGCCATACTTATCCTTGTCTCTGTTTATGTTTTGGATTTACGCAGATAACTCTAACGACACCTCGTCGCTTGATTATCTTGCACTTATCGCACATCTTCTTTACAGAAGGTCTTACTTTCATCTCTTCGCCTTTGTCTTTTTTTCCCACTAAGATTTAAGTACACTGTCACAGGTCTAGCGATGTAATTCTAAACCAACAATTGAAAAAAAAGTGGTGTTTTTTTCAATTCTTCTTCACACAGTTATACAAAAGGGGCATATTATACAGAAATTAAGCTAATATTTTACTTATATCTGTAAGTAATGCGACCTTTATCCAAACTATAAGGTGTCAGTTCAACCTTAACCTTATCTCCGGGCATTATTTTTATATAATGCATCCTCATTTTACCCGCTATGTGACATAATATCACATGATTGTTTTGAACTTCAACTTTAAAAGTTGCATTGGGCAGTGCCTCAATAACTTTTCCATCGACTTCTATAACATCATCTTTCGCCATTTTACCTCCTACACATCTTATTCTACCGATAATATCTCGGCTCTGTTATTTATAATTGCTACGGTATGCTCATAATGACTGCCTCTCAAACCATCGGCTGAAACGACTGACCATTTATCTTCCAAAACTCTCGCTTCACTTAGTTTCTGACAAATCATAGGCTCCAGACAAAAAACCATACCATTTTTTATCTTTGGTCCCTGTTTTGGATTTGGTGATTCCAAATAGTTTGGAATCTCAGGCTCCTCATGTGGTTTTCTCCCTATTCCGTGACCACAGTAACTGTGCAGAGGGACATAACCTTTTGATTTTATAAATTTTTCTATTTCAAAGCTGAGTTCTTTAAACCGCATTCCTGCTTTAATAATCTCTATAGCATAATAAAGAGCATCCTTCGCACATGCTATCAGATTTTCATCTTCTTCACTTATTTTACCTACACCAACTGTAACCGCGGCATCTCCATACCAACCATCAACTTCGGTTCCGATATCCAAACCTACTATATCACCCTCTTTTAGTTTGTAATCAGTAGGAATACCATGGATAATAACTTCATTTACCGAAGTACAGACTCCGGCCGGAAAACCGTAGAGTCCTTTAAAAGCCGGTCTTGCACCGCTGTTTATGATAAATTCTTCGCCCATGGTATTTATCTCTTTTAAGCTCATACCAGGACGAAGTTCTTTTGAAAGGTAAGTTAAAGTTTTTGCTACTATTTTATTTGCAACTCTTAGCTTTTCTATTTGGGCTGGACTCTTAAGAGAAATTGCCATTACAACCCAACCGCACTAAGCGTTTCATATTTGTTCATATAAATCTGAGCCTCTATTTTTCTCATTGTATCAAGTGCAACCTGAACAACAATCAAAACAGCGGTTCCTCCGAAATAGAAAGGAACACCCATAAACTTAACCAAAATCCAAGGAAGGGTTGATATAAGTCCCAGATAGATAGCACCCCAGAATGTCAATCTGCTCGCAACTTCGTTCAGATAGTTTGCAGTACTCTCTCCAGGTCTAACTCCCGGTATAAAACCACCCTGTTTTTTTAGATTTTCTGCTATATCTTTAGCATTAAATACAATTGATGCATAAAAATATGAAAAGAAAATAACAAACAAAAATGTAAGTACATTAAATACATAACTATTCGGGCTTAAAAAATCTTTTATACTCAAGACTATAGGATTCGTACTTGCTTGCATAAGAGTTGAAGGAAACATCAAAATAGCACTTGCAAAAATAGGTGGTATAACACCACTTAAGTTCACTTTGATAGGTACATAATTCATAATTCTCTTATGCTGATTTTGCATCATTACTTTTCTACTGTATGATATAGGAACTCTTCTCTCTCCCATCTCAACATAGATAATTGCACCTACCGTTGCCAGAATAACCACCAAAATCGCAACAACTACAAGAAAATTTAATTCCCCTGTGTTTACAAGATTTATGGTTCCTCCAATAGCATGAGGAATACCTGATACAATTCCGGCGAAAATGATAAGAGATATACCGTTTCCGATTCCTCTTTGGGTAATCTGCTCACCTATCCACATCAAAAGCATAGTACCAGTTAGCATAGAAGCAGCTGCAATAGCAGTAAAAGTTGTCATATCAATCATAACAGCACTCTCTCCTGCTCTACCAGTAAGTGAGCCAAGCCCTACAGAAACTCCAATAGCTTGAACAATAGTAATACCTATAGTTGCATAACGGATAATCTGCATATACTTAACCATTCCGTCTCTCTCTTTTTTCATTTTTCCAAGATTTGGGAATGTGGCAGCCAAAAGCTCCATAACAATTGAAGCTGTAATATAAGGCATAATACCGAGTGAAATTATACTAAGTCTCTTAGCAGCATTACCGCTGAACATATTAAACATACCCAAAGCATTTGAACTGTTTGAATCAAAAAATTCTTTAACAACATCAAGATTTACACCAGGTACCGGCACATAAGCCAGTATCCTGTATGCAAAAATAAATCCAAGAGTAATTAAAATCTTCCTCGTTAGATCTTTACTCATTACTCTTTCCCGGTATAAGTTATATTTTCATCTTTTATTTTACTTGCAAGCTCTTTTGCACCCTTACCTATAAGTTTGACTCTTTTAACCGCATTTGAGATCTTGTGAACACCTCTTATGCTTTCCATAGTAATTTCATCAAGTTCTGCAACTGCTTTAACTTTTGTAATATTAATAACATAAGGTTTGACTATACCAGAATAAAAACCTACTTTTGGAAGTCTTCTCTGGAGTGGTTGCTGACCACCTTCAAAACCTCTTTTTATGCTATAACCTGTACGAGACTTTTGACCGTTTGATCCTCTGCTCGCTGTTTTTCCCATACCAGAACCCTGTCCACGACCGACTCTTTTAGTCTTGTGGGTAGAGTTTTTTGCCGGTGTTAAATTGTCTAATGCCATAATAAATCCTTAATACATTAAGCTTTTAACATGCTGAGAGCTTTTATAGTAGCCCTAACAACATTTGAAGCATTATTTGATCCCAATGACTTAGTCAAAATATCTTTTATCCCTGCTAATTCAACTACCGGACGGGTAGCACCACCAGCGATAACACCAGTACCTTCACTAGCTGGTTTCAACAGTATTCGACTTGCGTTAAACTTCGTCTCTATATCGTGTGCAATTGTTGAGCCTTTGATATTCACTTTTACGATATTTTTGAAAGCATCATCAACTGCTTTTCTTATCGCATCAGGAACCTCTTTGGCTTTACCAAAACCGTAACCAACAAGTCCGTTTTTGTTTCCGACAACAACCAAAGCGGTAAATCTAAATCTTCTACCACCTTTAACAACTTTTGTTACACGACCGATATTAACGATAACTTCTTCAAACTCTTCTCTATTATATTTTTCCATTATATCGTTCCTTGTACTTTACAGTGTAATACCGTTTTCTCTCAGGCCGTCTGCAAAAGCAGCAACAACACCATGATAGAGATATCCGTTTCTATCAAAAACTACTTTAGTTAAACCCTTTTCCTGCAAAGTTTTTGCAAAAACTTTTGCAAGTTCAACTGCTCCAACTTTATTTGCTTTAAAACCAAGTTTATTTCCGTCAGCACTTGCCAGAGTTACACCGTTAACATCATCTATGGCCTGAACATAAAGTGCTCTGTTTGACTTAAAAATAGAGACTCTAGGTAAAGTATCTGTGCCAGAAATATGTGCTCTTACTCTTCTTTTACGCTTAACTCTAAGGTTTAATTTGCGTTTTAATACATTTTTTCTCATTTAATACTACCTCTACTTCTTGGCTGTTTTACCGGCTTTGCGGATAATTGTTTCATCAACATACTTAACCCCTTTGCCTTTATATGGCTCCGGTGGTCTGAAAGCTCTTATTTCAGCTGCAATCTGACCAACAACTTGTTTATCATCTCCGCTAATAGTTAATAAGTTTTTTTCAACTACAATTTTCACATCTTTCGGAAAATCGTATTTTACAGGATGAGAAAATCCAAGTTGAAGTTCCAGTGTATTGCCACTTACTGCAGCTCTATAACCAACACCGTTAATCTCTAACTGTTTTTTAAAACCGTCAGTCAAACCAACTATTATATTTTGAGACAATGATCTATAAGTTCCCCAAAAAGCTCTGTCTTTTCTCTCATCGCTTTTTGGTGAGAAAACTATTTTACCATCTTCTATTTTAACTTCAACATTTCCTTTAGTGTCCAACTCTTTTTGAACACCACCTTTTTTAAATACCAATACCGAACCATTAAGCGACACATCAATGCCACTCGGGATTACTACAGGTTGTTTTCCTATACGAGACATACTTTTCCTTTTACTTGTCTACGATAAATCTATCATCTTAAAATGGATATCGAATACCATAAAAAGAAAACTCATTACCAAATACTACAAAGAAGCTCACCACCGACATTGGCTTTGTGAGCATCATCATTGCTAAGTACACCTCTTGATGTACTAACAACTATAGTACCATAGCCGTTTTTGAAGCGTTTAATCTCATCTTTACCTTTATAGACTCTACGTCCCGGCTTAGAGATTCTCTTTACTTCAGTTATAACGCTATTACCATTGTTGTCATATTTTAAAACAACATTTATAAATTTTTTGTTACCTTCTTCTACTACATTAAAACTTTCGATATAACCCTTGTCTTGGAAAATCACCAAAACAGATTCTACCAATTTTGAATGCATTAGTTTTGCAACATCTAATTTTCTCATTGACGCATTTCTAATTCTTGTCAACGCATCTGCTACGAGATCATTAATCATTATCTATTCCTTACCAGCTTGCTTTTTTAAGTCCGGGAATCAGACCTTCATTTGCCATCTTTCTGAGGCAAACTCTACATATTCCAAAATCTCTATATACAGAATGTGGACGACCACAAATTTGACACCTAGTATAAGCTCTTACACTAAACTTAGGTTTTCTTTGCGCCTTAGCTATCATTGATTTTTTTGCCATTTTAACGACCCTTTGCAAATGGTAGCCCGATTAATTCAAGAAGCTTGAAAGCTTGCTTATCATCACCGGCTGTTGTTACAATTGTTATGTTCATTCCGTGAGTTTTGATAATATTATCATACTCAACTTCA
>CAYRRJ010000040.1:0-8900 GCA_964426645.1 uncultured Campylobacterales bacterium
TAAGCGGTGTAACTTCGGATCAGATTGAAAAGATCTACTTGGCAGATGGTGGAAGTGGCTACACAACAGCTCCGACAGTTACAATTAGTGGTGACGGTTCTGGTGCTCAGGCAATTGCTCTGCTCGATGGAAATGGAAGTGTCTCTGGCATTTATATGACAGACAGAGGAAGCGGCTATACAAATGCAACGATCATCATCGACGACAGTGGAACAGACGGAAGTGGTGCTGCCGTTCAGACCTTTTATTTTGGTGGATATGATGACTATGGGCATGGTACAGGAATAGCTGGAATTTCCGCTGGTGTCAAGCAGCAAGCAGACACAAATGACACCTATGATGGCTTTTCGATGCAGGGTGTTGCCTACAATGCGGATATTTTAGCTGTTAAAGTTCTTGACAACGCAGGTGATGGACAGGTGTGGCAAATAGAACAAGGGATTGACTATGCAGTCAATAAGAACGCACAGGTTCTTAATCTTAGCATCGGTACGCTTGATGAAAATGCCTTTGCTAATTCAAAATCACACTTCTCAGATGCATTATCAGCAAATTCTACTTTTGTTATTGCCGCTGGAAACAACGGAAAAGATTGTCTTCCTGTAAATGGTTCGCTTGATGGACAATGTTCTTTTCCTGCTGCTCTCCCTTGGCTTGACGGAAACAGCGATTTATTAAATGGCGATGGCGGATGGGTTGTTGTTGGCTCAGTTGATTCTGACAATAAGCTCTCTCGGTTTTCAAATAAAGCAGGCGTGACAAAAAATAACTATATAGTTGCTCCGGGGCAAAACATCTTGTCACCAGATATAGATGATAACCAAGCTTACCACACAGGTACATCTTTTGCCGCTCCTTTTGTTTCTGGTGCGATGGCTCTAATGATAGAGAAATATCCGCATTTAACAGGAAAAGAGGTTGCTCAGATATTCTTTGATACAGCTCAAGATCTTGGCGAAGCAGGAATCGATGATGTGTATGGGAATGGTCTGATCGATATCTATGCCGCTTTTGCTCCGATAGGCTCTTTAGGCATTACAGCACAAGGTGTGACATCAAAGGTTAGCAATAGTGCAAAAATTTCGATTGATAAGTCAAGATTGAGCCTTAGCAGTGTTGTGGGCTCAAGTTTAATATCCTCGCAGGCATTAGAAAGTACAGTTGCTTTTGATGACTATGGAAGAGACTTTAATGTTGATATGACGAACGCCGTTAGCGTAAGTGATGCAAATAATTTTAGTTTTGACAATTTTTTTATGTTTAACTATGGCAAATTTATTCTCGGCTTGGATCAGTTAAACCAAAGAGGAATGATCGGATATAAAACTTCAAAAAACAGCAAAGTGATGCTCTCTTATGACAACTCTCTCTTTGGGAGTAGTGGAGAGGGTGCTTTGGGATTTGATAATGCACAAACTATCTATGGTGCTTTTGAAGGTGTAAAATCAGTGGATAGAAATATAAAAATCAAGTACGAACTTGACTATGGGTTTGCTCAGGCGGAAGCTAGTAAAAGCAGTTTGATAACACATATAGGCAATCTGCATGCTCTTGGCGGTTCGATTAAGGCATATTATGGAAACTTTGGTGTTGGATATAAAATTCCACTTGCAACGATATCAGGAAAAATGGAATTGTCTGTTCCTGTCTCAAGGGAGATCGATGGAACAGTAAACTATCTTCACAGTTCAGAGAGCGTAGTGAACAAAGATTTTGAGCAAGACTACTCGGTTTTTTATGAACTAAATAGTAGAAAAATTAACTCATACATAGCCTATGAGCTTATTAAAAATTACAACAGTATTAAAAGCAATGAGCTCGCACAAAGAATATCTTTAAACTTAAGATATCTTTTTTAAAAGTCAGCATCCTGCTGGCTTAAACATCTTCTTCCTCCGCAGTTTTTCCCATGTAGATAATAAATAGCAAATACAATACGATAACTGCAACGATCATTGTTATACTAACCCCAAACAAAAAAATAACTCCTGCAAATAAAAGCCCTGTAAATAATTCTATTAAAAAGAGCTTTTTTGGTATTTTCTCTTTACAATATGCACACTTGCCTCTTAATATTATCCAAGAGACTATCGGAATATTGTGGTATGGCTTCAACACTGTATCACAGCTCACGCAATGAGAAGGCTTTTTGACAAAATCTTCCTTTCTTGGAATTCTTTCTAATAGAACTCCGGAGAATGATCCGAGTATTGCACCATAGACAAAAGCGATTGTAGTATAAAAATACTCCATTGCGCTCCTTTGTTGAAATTTATATAGAAATTTAACATAAAAGATAGTTTTTTTAGGAAAAAATCAAAAGTTTCTTACTTTGAAATGGTTTTTTTGCAAAAATCATAGTGTAAATAAAAAACAGGAGTAAGAACAGATGAATAAGTCTGAATTTGTAGAACTTGTGAAAGAGAAAGGCTCTTACGCAACAAATGTTGAAGCGGAAACAGCTTTAAATTCGGTTTTAAATGCGTTAGAGGATGCATTAGCCAAAAGAGAAAGTGTTTCTATTGTTGGATTTGGTACATTTGATACTAATCTCAGAAAAGGTCGCAGCGGTAAAGTTCCAGGAACAGACAAAACTTATACATCGGCAGATTGTTATGTTCCTCGTTTTCGTGCAGGTAAAATTCTTAAAGATCGTGTTGCGTCTGGAAGATAGCACTTTCTATCAAAAGCAGGTATTTCCTGCTTTATGTTAAATAGTATCAAAAAATAAAACAATCCCCAAAAAGACAATGATTTATTTAGTAATCTTTTTCTTGCAAAAATATTTTTAAAAATTATGATTTTTTTTACACACAAAGAGAGCGAATGAATACAATATTGCATCAATATTTTTTTTTAAAAGTCCCCCTTATATCCTTTGACTCATCTGGTATTATTATTGATACAAATGATGCTTTTTTGAATTTTTTGAATGTTGGTAGAGATGCTATATTAAACAAAGGAGTGGAAGCACTTTTATCCTTTTCCAAAGATGTGAAGTCCGCAAAAAGAGCTTTAGTAAAAGCAAGAAAAAGCCTTGCAGAAAACAAGAAATGGGAAGGGTGTATAAACATATCAAAAGTTGCAGAAGAGTATGTTAATATAGTTGCTATTGCGACAGAGAATGAGAGAGGAGAGATAGAGAAATATTCGATAATGTTTCATAAAGAACTAAAGATCGAGAGATTTTCCACCTCAACTGTCGATGATATCAAAGTAGGTCTTGCTAACAAGGATTTTCTTTTGTATTTTCAGCCAATAATGTGCAATCAAACAGGTAAGATTAAAAAATACGAAGCACTACTAAGAATGAACATTCATGGAAAGATTTTGCCACCTTATTATTTTTTAAACAAAATGAAGAAGATGGACTCCTATAGCCTCTTAACTGCTTATGTTATCGAAGAGGCTGTTTTTTATATATCTATTTATCATATTTGTATATCTATCAACCTTTCTCTTTCTGATTTAGAAAAGCATCACAGTATGCTTCTTAAAATATTCAATGAAAAACCTCTTGTTCCTCACTATTTAACAATAGAAATACTAGAAGATGAACTTTCCTCATCTGATTATGATCTGAATAAAATTGCTGGTTTTTTAAAAAATATAAAGTCTAAGGGTGTTTCTTTGGCTATTGATGATTTTGGGGTAAGACATTCCAATCTAAATAGGTTTTTAGAGTTTGAACCAGATATATTAAAGCTTGATGGTACTCTTATTAAAAATATACCAAGTAATAAATATATGATAGATATAATTATCTCTTTGGTTGATTTTGCAAAAAAACACAACATAGAAACTGTTGCCGAGTTTGTTGAAAATGAAGATATTTTACGAATAGTAAAAGAGATCGGAATAGATTATTCACAGGGGTACCACATAGGAAAGCCACTGCCAGCAACAGAAGCTTTTGGTGACAATCCTCTTTTTCTTACTAGAAAAAGAGAGCTTAATTGAGAGTGTTTAGATGCTTTGTGTTTTGTGCGTATTGGTAGTCGTATATCATATTTCTTTTTGCAACTGACTCAACTTTCTTATTGTTCTCTTTTGTTATATAGAATACGATCCCAGAGCCGATAACAATAGTCAGCAATAATAACGCTGTAAAAAAACTAAAAAGCTTATCGTGATCTATAGGTTTTTTGAGAACTGCTTCCTGTTTGTTTTTGAGTAAGTCTGCTGGCTCTTTCTTTTCTTTCATATCTTTAAATCCTTGTGTTAAATTTTGCAGATCATCAATAGTAAACACTAATGCAATCTTTTTTGTCTTTGCAATCTCTTGAACTATTTTTGAGTTATAAAACTCTTTTTTTCCAAGAAAGAAAAAATAGATGTTCCATCCAAAAGCACGCAGCTTATTCTCGATCTCATTAATCCATTCACTCCTACTAAAAGGCATTTCAAAATCTCCATGAAAAAGAACATTTGTGTTTTTGTTGTTCTTAGAGACCGTTAGTAATATTTGCTCAATATACTGCTCCTCTATGCTCTTAAAGATATGCTTATATTCTTTTGATGCTTCTATGCCTTCTTCTGCAACATGTGTATAGAATTTTGAAAATATGATCTTGCGAGTTTTTTGAGAAAACTCATCGATATTGAAAGAAACTATATTTTTATGCTTCTCTTTTAATCCAAAAAAGACATCCGGGAATAAATTTCCATTGCTATTGCAAACAATATAAAAATTATTTTTCATTTTAGTGGTTTCTCCAAAAAAGTTTTACATAGCGAGTTCTCGCTTCAAGATATGTTGCCTCTTTGTGCTTATTTAATGTTTCAATGTTTGCACAACATTTTTCACACTTTATAAGCTCTTTTTCTGCGCTGTTGATGTCTGAGATCATAGAGATAAAAACTCTTTTCTTTTTACATTCTTTGATGCTACACATTGCAATAAATTCCCTTTCTAGTATTTGTTGCGATTATATAACATTGTGTTACTATATATTAAGAAATAATATTAAAAATGCAGATAATCACCATAAAAATATTTTCTATGTCTATTTGCTTCGATATTCGTTATAAAATAAAATATTTTTATGATTTTACACTTAAAATATTTGTTGTTAGCTTTATAGTATGCTATAATAATCTTATCTAAAGAAAAAGGAAAAATTGACTATGGAAAAAATGTTTCTAATTCCTGAATATGACAACTACGATAAGATTATCGTTTTTTTCAGTGGAGGAAAAGACAGTGTTGCTTGTGTTTTGGAGTTGCTTGACAATGGAGTTAAGCCGGAAAAAATAGAGTTGCATCACCATTCTATTGATGGAAGAGAAGGGGAGCTTTTTATGGATTGGGCGTGCACGGAAGGATATTGCCAAGCTTTTGCGGATGCTTTGGGGATTGATATCTACTTCTCTTGGAAAGAGGGTGGATTTGAAGCAGAACTCTTAAGGGAAGATACCTCAACGGCTCCTATAGTCTTTGAAAACGATAACAAAGTCGCTATTAAAAGCGGAGGTAACTCCCAGCATAAAGGGACAAGGTTGAAATTTCCCGCCCCTGTTGCCTCTTTGCAAACAAGATGGTGCTCTGCATATCTAAAAGTTGATGTTGGAGACAGACTTATCAGAAAACAGATTCGTTTTGCCAATGGAAGAAGTTATCTTGTAATAAGCGGAGAGAGAGCGGAAGAGTCTCCTGCAAGAGCAAAATATAATCAGTTTGAAAAACATCGTGTCGGCAATCAAGACTCCAAGAACAGGAGGGTAACAAGAAATATCGATCATTTTAGGAGTGTTCATCAATATAAAGAACAACGCATTTGGGACATGATGCGTGCATACAGTATAAATCCGCATCCTGCGTATCATGTTGGCTTTGGAAGAACATCTTGCATGACCTGTATTTTTGGCTCTCCATCACAATGGGCTACGATTAGAGAATACGCTCCGGAGCGCTTTCAGAAGATATTAGACTACGAAAAACAGTTCAATCATACTATCAGTATGGATGGGAAATCTTTTATTGATGCACTTGCAGATAAAGGGAGTGTTTATGATGTTGAAGATGGATATTTTGAGATAGCAAACTCAAGAGAGTACAAAGAGTCAATAATTGTCAATAATTGGCAATATCCTAGCGGTGCCTTTGGCGAAAACTGCGGTGCTATTTAAAACAAAAAGGAGAGAGAAGATGCGTATTTCAAAGAGGAGCTTAGAGGTGTTTGAGGATGAGGCACACATTGTTGAGGTAGATGGAGAGGAGAAAGAAGAGCACTACTCTTTTGTCATCTTTTATCAAGAGGAGCATGTATATCGACACAATAAGACTTTTGATACTTTCAAGGAAGCTTATGCTTTTATGTTGAAGATATGGGGCAGTGCGGATGCGCATGGTGTTATAGAGATAAATGAGCAACATTGGGGTGTTTTTGAGCGAGAGATAGCTTGTTAGGCTCTCTGGCTTCTTGAAACAAAGCAGAGTTTTCAAATAAAATAAAAAAAAACAAATGAGGAGTTTTTGCTATGGGTATTTTATTTAACAAAAAAGATCTAGAACGCACTTCACTCTCTCCCGCAAAGAGATCAAATCTTGTTGCGATGTTAAGAAAACATTGCGGATCTATTGAAAAAATGACAAAAATTGTTAATAAAAGAGGTAAAGTCGTGTCTCTTCCTATGTATCATTTTGATATTGATGAGGCTGTCGCCTTTATTAGCGACTACTTAAGACAAGACAATAGAGGGTATATTAAAAAGAGTCGGATGGAAATATATATTGAACTCCTTAATTTAAGAGAGATTCTATATGGCAACAAGCAGGCTGCAGCATGAGTGGTTTATTTTATGGCTTTTTAAGAAGATATATTCAAAGTCACTGCGAACCTTCCACTTTTACATCTAGCGACATCGAAAAACATATAGCCAAAAGGCTTAAGAGCAAACTGAACAATTATAGTGATTCGGAATTTGCTATGGATCTCTTTGAGACATCTCTAGGGAAAACAATGGTTATTGTTGACTCTGTTTTTTATGCAAGTGGGAAGAAAGATATCTCTGGCATTACTCTTATACATCCATTTAGCAAAAAGCTCAACAATCTTTATTTTCAGACAAGAAAGAACTTTGATGCTTTCTATTCCTACTATAAACAAACCAATAAACTTAGAAGATTGGCATTTTTGGATGACACCTTTTCAAACAATCAAGAAAAAATGGAGCAATTTAAAGAGTTTTACAGCGATTTCCTTGAAATCTTAAAGGAGGAGGGCTATTCAGATATTGTTTTTTACAGCTCTTTTACAGGAAGTGTTGAAGAAGTGTTTTCTGTTACTTCTGTCAGTCAAAAAGAAAACTACTATCCAGATTGCGATATTATAATGAATGAATCTCCTGTTGAGGTTACAAAGGAGAATTTGCTTAAAGCTGTTGAAAAAAAATACCCATCACCAAGAGCTGTTTACCTTTATGGAAATTACGATAACTATGATAGTAATTTTATAAATATCAACAAGCTGTTAAAAAACGGAGACTCACTCTTT
The DNA here is from genome assembly GCA_964426645.1 of uncultured Campylobacterales bacterium. Taxonomy (GTDB): domain Bacteria; phylum Campylobacterota; class Campylobacteria; order Campylobacterales; family Sulfurospirillaceae; genus CAYRRJ01. Next base: position 7,497 of record CAYRRJ010000040.1, read on the forward strand.
ACAAGCAACGCTCTTATTCTTATAAGATATTCGCATGGAAATGCAAAAGGCTTTTCATATATGGTTTATTCTGTAATTAAGAAGGCTATTGTAGAGTATATTAAAAACCCAATAAGCAAAGAGGCAAAGAGGCTCTTGTCTCTTTTTTTCAACAAATCAAAATATTTTAAACTTCCAATGTTTTTTAAAGAGTATAAGAGCATAGCAATCAAGCAAGAGTTTGTTTCTTTTGAAGATGCTCTTTTTATTAGAAGATTTGCAGAACGAGCGGTTCAAAATGCCTTTGGTACAAGCTTGAAGATCGATATTCGCGTTCAAGGATTAGATGCAGTTGGAGATTTTAATTGTGAGGCTCTTGGATTTGTCGCAAGTGATCCGAAAAGGTATTGCTCTTTCTCGAAAAATATAATGTTTTTAAATGCAACCGCTGCTAAGTATGCCAATCTTGATCTTGTTGAAAATATTTTTGTGATTCATCTTTTTCTAGCAGACGTTATTTTAAGAGATATATTTGATGCAGAACTCTATCACAAGATACGAATTTATGATCCTGTCAGTTCTATGCTAACAGATGAGCTTGAAGATACAAGAGGAGAAGATTATGAAAGATTTTGTAGGAAAATGGAGAAAATATTATCTATTCTTTTGAAACAGCAGGGCTAGAAACCCTACTACTGCATTAATTTTTCCAGATAAAACTCACACCAACATACGATGTACTGACATCCGGCGCTGAACCAGCAGAAGTCTCTAAGCTCATATCTCCACCTTTATATGAAACTTCCATCCCATACTTGTCCGTGAAAAAGTATTTTGCTTGAGCATGATATGTCATTCCAAGCAGATAAGAACTGTCTGCAACTTTCGTATATCCATATCCAACTCCACCATCGATGCTGAAATTTTCATAACGATATCCTACAAGAAGTTTTGCATCACCGCCACCATAGAGATCTGTATCATTTGTTGTATCATCTTTTGCTTGGTAAATATCAAAATCAAGACCGAATCCAATTTCGATACCTGTTGTTGTGCCATTTCCGAGATAAGTCGTAGGCATCATCCAATCAAGACCGACAACACCACCGTTTCCTGTAATATTATCACCAATAGAAGCGTGCTCATATCCTATTTTTAAGGTTGTGAACTCTGATGCCATAGATGCCGATGCAAGAAGCGCCGCTGTTGTTAATGCTAGTGCGATTTTTTTCATAAAAATCCTTTTGAAATAAATTTTCTATTTAAAAATAGATTGTTAAGTATAGCTTGAGCGGGTTTGTTAAAATGAGAAAGTAAAGAAAAACAATAATATTTTACATAAAAAAATAATTTTTATATTATTTTTTTATTTTTATATGTAAATGCCATCTTTTTCAATGCGTCTTTTGAGTGCCTTATTCATAC
>CAYRRJ010000041.1:0-8751 GCA_964426645.1 uncultured Campylobacterales bacterium
TGATGATGAAAAAAGAGTCAGTTCGGCAGTTCATATACAGGGAGATTCTACGGAAGATGTTGTAACCAGTGAAGATATAGAAGCATTGATAGAAAGTTTAGGAAAGAAAAAGTAGGTGAAAAAAGTAGAACTTTTATCCCCTGCGGGAAATTTTGAAAAACTTAAAATTGCTTTGGCTTACGGAGCAGATGCCGTATATGGAGGAGTAAGTCACTTTTCCCTGCGTCTGCGTTCGGGCAAAGAGTTTGACTATGATAGTTTTGAAGAAGCAGTCAAATATACACACTCTTTTGGAAAAAAAATATATGTAACTGTAAACGGATTTCCTTTTAATTCCCAAATAGAACTTTTGAAAAAGCATATAGAAAAGATGGCAAAAATGGAACCGGATGCCTTTATAGTTGCAGCACCCGGAGTTATAAAGTTGGCAAAGCAGATAGCACCTCACATTCCTGTTCATCTATCTACTCAGGCAAATGTGCTTAATTATCTTGATGCTGAAGTTTACTGGAATTTGGGCGTGAGAAGAGTTATAGCCGCAAGAGAAGTAAGCCTAAAGGATTTAAAAAAGATAAAAGAGCATCTGCCCGATTTGGAGTTGGAAATATTTGTACATGGTTCTATGTGTTTTGCATACAGCGGCAGGTGTCTTATAAGTTCGGTTCAAAGCGGTAGAGTTTCCAACAGAGGAAGTTGTGCAAATGATTGTAGATTTCCTTATACTCTGTATGCCAAAAATGAAGAGAACGGTACCTTGTTTAAAATAGAAGAGGATGATAACGGTACTCATATCATGAATGCCAAAGATTTGAATCTAAGCTCTTATGTCAAGGATATTTTGGATACAGGGGTTATTGATTCTTTGAAGATAGAAGGTAGAACAAAAAGTGTATATTATGTAGGCATTACAACAAGGACTTACAGAAGAGCTATTGATGATTACTATAGTGACCGATTTGATGCCAAAGAGTATGAAAGAGAGTTAAATACAACAAAAAACAGAGGATTCAGTGACGGTTATCTTGTCAAAAGACCGTACGAAAAGAGTGATACACAAAATCTGGAACACTCTATAAGCGAGGGAACACATCAGGTTTTTGCAATGGTTTGTGAAGACAAAAACAGTTGTTTGGCAAAAGACAAACTGGAGCCTGACACAGAGTATGAGTTGATTTTGCCTGGAGATTTTGAACCAAAAGAGATAGAAAATGAGTTTGGGATTATTTACTCCAAAGACGGTAAATGGTATATAAAGTTTAATAAATTAGAGAGTCTGAAAGGAAAAATTTATCAATCGATTCACAGCGGTAATGAAAATGGAATAAAACTTCCGGAGAGTTTACCTGCTTTTACATTTTTAAGAAAAGGGATAGTATGAAGTTTGTTTCAATCATAATGGGAAGTAAAAGTGATTATCCTGTAATGCAGGAGTGTATCAGAGTATTGGAAAAGTTTGGAGTAATGCATGAGGTTATAATATCTTCTGCACACAGAAGTCCGAAAAGAACACATGAGTATGTCAAAGATGCTGAAAAAAAGGGTGCAAAAGTTTTTATAGCAGCTGCCGGAATGGCTGCACATTTGGCCGGGGTAGTGGCTTCTATGACAACCAAGCCGGTGATAGGTGTTCCTATGAGCGGAGGTGTTATGGATGGCATGGATGCACTTTTATCAACTGTTCAGATGCCAGGAGGTATGCCTGTAGCTACTGTGGCAGTAGGTAAGGCAGGTGCGGTAAACAGTGCATATCTTGCAATGCAGATTTTAGCCCTGGAAGACAGAGAATTGCATGCCAAACTTACAGAAGACAGAGTTTTGAAAGCAAAGAAGGTGGAGACTGATTCATCTGGTATAGAGTTGATATTGTAAAGGTTTTATTATGCAGACTTGGTTGGATATAGAGGAATTTAGTAAACTTATACATCTTGATATCTCGTCAATTGAGATGATGATACAGGAAGGAAAGCTTGAAGTCAAAGAGGAAAATGGTAAAAGATTTGTTGAGGCAAGCAAAGCTACATATAGTGTTATACCCTCCCTTGAGAGTGAGGTTTTATCCAAAGAGAAAGAATCCTCTTCTTTTGTTGGAGCCAGTTTTGCAGAAAAAACCATAGGGACTATACTTGATTTACATGAAAAAGTTATGGATGCCAAAGATGAAACTTTGGAAACTCTAAAAAGCGAAAACAGATTTTTGAAAGAGGCACTTTTTTCTATGCAGGAATTGTATGATGAGGACAGAAAAACGATCGAAACTTTGACTATCCAGCTTCAGCAAACCCAGGAAGAATTGGAGTTTACAAGAAGAAAATATAAGCTTATGTGGAATAAAGCTGTAGAAAATTATAAAAAGGAAAAATAAATTGTTAAGTTTTAGTGAAATGCTTTTAAAATTACAGACTTTTTGGCAAGATGAGGGTTGTACAATAGTTCAGCCTTATGATTTGCCTGCAGGTGCGGGAACTTTTCATAATGCTACATTTTTAAGGAGTTTAGGCAAAAAACCTTGGGCAGCAGCTTATGTTGCACCAAGTAGAAGGCCGACTGATGGAAGATACGGTGAAAATCCGAACAGACTGGGGGCTTATTATCAGTTTCAGGTTATTATAAAGCCTAGCCCGGACAATATACAGGAGTTGTATCTCAAGAGTCTTGAATCTTTGGGACTTGATTTGAAAAAACATGATATACGTTTTGTAGAAGACAACTGGGAATCTCCTACACTTGGTGCATGGGGACTTGGCTGGGAAGTTTGGCTTGATGGTATGGAAGTAACGCAGTTTACATATTTTCAACAAGTTGGAGGAATAGCCTGTGACCCAGTTTCTGTAGAGATTACATATGGAGTTGAAAGACTCGCTATGTATCTTCAGAACAAAGAGAGTGTATTTGATCTGGTTTGGAATGAAAACAGATATGGAGTTACTACCTACGGAGATGTTCATAAAAGAAGCGAATATGAGTTTTCCAAATATAACTTTGAAGTTGCAGATATAGATATGTTATTGACACAGTTTGAAAATGCAAGAATAGAGTGCAAAAGGTGTTTGGAAGAAAATTTACCTCTTCCCGCATATGACCAGTGTCTTGTAGCTTCACATACTTTTAATGTACTAGATGCCAGAAAAGCGATATCTGTTACTCAAAGACAGAACTATATACTTAAAATAAGAGAATTGGCAAAAGGGTGTGCCCAAAAGTATGAAGAGGTTATAGATGCTTCTTAGAGATGTGTATGATTTTTTGGATAATTTAAGTCCTTTTAATACACAGGATGATTGGGATAACAGTGGGCTTTTGGTAGGAGAGTTTGAACAGGATGTAGAGAGAATATATCTCAGTTTGGATATAGACACGGATTTGATAGATTCCATTGAGATGAATTCATTGCTTGTAACCCATCATCCTTTGATTTTTAAAGGTTTGAAAAGAGTTGTGTATTCAACCTATCCATCAAATATATTAAAGAAAATGATTCAAAAGAACATTTCTTTGATAAGTATGCATACCAATTTTGACAAATCTCATCTTAATATATATGTTGCAAAGAATATCTTGGGATTTGATATAGAGGATACTCAGGAGTATGTGTGTTATTTTAGGATAGATAAAAATTTTAATGAGTTTGCTTTACATGTAAAGCAAAAATTGGGAATTGAATATTTGAAAACAGTAAAGGCTTCTGATTTTATCGGTTTGGGAGCGATTACCACAGGAAGTGGAGGTGACCTTATAGAGAGTGTTAAAGCCGATTGTTTTCTAAGCGGTGATTTTAAATATCATCAGGCTCTCTATGCAAAAGAGAACGGACTCTCTTTGATAGAGATTGGACACTATGAGAGTGAGAGATTTTTTGGCGAGTGTTTAATGGAAAATTTGAAAAATTTGCCATTAAAGGTTATAATGTCAAATTCAAAAAATCCATTTGATTATATATAAGGGTAAAAGATAGATGAATAAGTATTTAAAACAGTTGATTGAGTTGTCAAATATTGACAAAAGTATAGATGGTTTTGCTCCTCGTGTTGCTGAAGTTGAAAAATCTTTAAAAGCATCTTTGGAAAAAGAGGCTGCCATAAGGGCAAAGATAGATGAACTAAAAGAAGAGATAACTGAAGCCAAATTAAAAAGAAGCAAGAATGAGCTTCATTTGAAAGAACTTTCAGACAAGTTGAAAGAGTTATCTAAAAAATCTTCAATAGTTAAAACAGCAAAAGAAGTAAAAGCTCTTCAGCTTGAAGAAGAAATTGCAAAAGAGCAGTGTGACTTTGCAAACGAAGAGATAGAAAGACTGGATAATTTTATTGAGGCAAAAGAAGCTGAGGTAGAAGCAGAGATTGAAAAACTGAAAGAAGCTGAAGCTGAAGTTGCAAAGATTAAAGAAGAGATATCCGGTGAAATAGAAGCTATAGAAAAAGAGAGAGCTGAAGTTTATGCCAAGAAACATAAACTGATAGAACAAATAGACCAGAAGATTTTGGCATTTTATGAAAAAATCAGAAAATGGGCTGGAAATACGACAGTTGTTCCTGTAAGAAAACAGGCATGTTATGGATGTTTTATGAAGATTAATGATAAAACATATGCCGCAGTTTTAAAAATGGAGGATATAGTTACCTGTCCTCACTGTGGAAGAATCATATATAATGAAGCAGCAGAGGAGAATGAAAACTAGTCTTGGCTTTTTTTTACTATTTACTGGTATTGTCAATATATATATCGGCAATACCGGTTTTAATCTATCTAAGCTTTAAAAAGAAATATAAACAATCAATTCCTGCCAGATTTTTTCTAAAAGACAATCCTCCGTTTAAAAAACATGATATATGGTTTCATGCCTGTTCTTTGGGTGAAGTTATTTCTGTACGTAAACTCATAGAAGAGTTGAAGAATGATTTTGATATAGATTTGAGTGTTATTACTCATACAGGTTTTAAAGAGGCAGGAAGTATAAAAGGTATATCTAGGAGGTATCTTCCTTTTGAAGTATTTTTGCCTTTTTGGATAAACAAGCATAGCGTTTTGGTTGTTATAGAGGCTGAACTTTGGCCTATGCTTTTTTATATTTCCAAGTTAAAAGGGGCAAAAATCATACTCTTAAATGCCAGAATTTCGGATAATTCATATAGCGGGTATAAAAAATTTTCCAAATTTTACAAATGGGTGTTTTCGAATATAGATATAGTTTTTGCACAGAGTCAGACAGATAAAAACAGACTTTTGGAGCTTGGGGCAAAAGATGTAAGAGTAATAGGAAATATTAAAACTGCGGCAGATATAGATGTTAAAAAAGGTTATATCAAACCTGAAGGGAAAAGAGTTGTTGTTTTGGCCAGTACACACTCGCAAGAAGAGGAGTTGATACTCAATAATCTAAATATCTTATCTACAGATATGATTATAGTGGTACCAAGGCATCCGGAAAGATTTGATGAGGTAGAAAACTTTTTAGAAGATTTTACACAAAAGAGAGGTTTGAGTTTTTCCAGGCTTTCTGAAGAAAATAAATTAGAGAGTGATATTGTACTTTGTGATTTGATGGGAGAGTTGGTAAGTCTTTATGCGATAAGTGACATAGTTATACTGGGAGGCTCATTTGTAGATGGTATAGGAGGTCATAATCCTATAGAGCCTGCATATTTTGAAAATGTGATAATAAGCGGAGAGTATCACTTCAACCAAAATGAACTCTTTAAGCTGGTTGAAAATATCTTTACATGTAAGGCTGAAGATATAAATGTATTGGTTAATTCCAAAGATAAACCAAAAAAGAGTAAAATAAAAAACAGAGGGGATTTAAGCCCCGTTTTGAAAGAGATAAAAAATGGAAAAAGCATATAAACTGTTGGCAGTCCAAGAAGGTATATCCAACAGAGCTGCAAAAGAGTTGATAGACAGAGGTGTTGTTTACTATGGAGGTAAAAAAGTAATAGTTGCAAGAGGAGAATTGGACGGTAAAGGAAAGTTTAGAGTTGAGGAGATATCCAAACCTAAAGTTATATTTGAAGACAGTAAGATAGTAGCCGTGGAAAAACCGGCATTTTTAACTTCCGAAGAAGTATCCAAAAAGGTGGGATATCCTCTTTTGCACAGGTTGGATAAGGAGACCAGTGGTGTAATTTTGCTTTATAAAGATGATGATTTTCAAAAGAAGGCAGTTGAAGAGTTTAAAAAAAGAAGAGTAAAAAAAGAGTATATAGCAGTGGTAAACGGAAAGATAGTTGAGCCGTTTACTGTAGAAGAACCACTTTTGACTATAAAAAAGAAGAATGTTTTTTTTACAAAAGTTCACAAAGACGGCAAAGAAGCAGTTACTCATATTGAGCCATTGATGGTAGAAGGTAAAAAATCCAAGATAAAAGTTGTTATAGAAACAGGCAGGACTCATCAAATAAGAGCTCATTTAAAGAGTGTGGGATATCCTATAATAGGAGACAGTAATTACGGAGGAAAACCTTACAAAAGGGTAATGTTACATGCATTTAGAATTTCACTGTTGGGGTATGCCTTTGAGAGTCGTGAGCCAAAAGAGTTTATAAAGATTATGGGAGATTGATTATGCAAGAAGAAAAACAAAACGGGTATTATCAAAATATTTTGCTTTTTGTTTTATCTTTATCGGTTGTATATTTTGCCACTTTTGCAAATATAGATAAAAAGGCAAGTGAAAAGATAGACTACTCTTTCAATCAGGCGATAAATGTTTTTGCAACTGCAAAAGCTCTAAATGCTGTTATATCTTTAGTACAGGGAACAGAGGTAGGTCCTCCCGGTGTTACTATAACTGTGGGAGAAATTTTAGATCCTATAAATGATTTGGTTGAAAGATTTTCATGGGTGATGTTGGCTTCACTTGCTTCTTTGGGGATACAGAAAATTTTATTAAATATTGTTACATGTAAAGGGTTTGATGTTTTACTTATACTCTCTCTAATAGTATCTAATATCATATTCTTGTATAGATATGAGAAGTATAAAAATATAAGAAAGTATGTATTTAAATTTACGATTTTACTTTTATTTGTAAGATTCAGTATGCCTTTAATGGCTGTTGTAAATGATTTTGTATATAATAATTTTGTACAAGGTCAATACAGTGTTACAAAAGCGGAAAAAGAGATTGATGTTACGACAGAAAAGATAGGAAACTTTGATGATTCAAAATCTTCTTTCTTTTCTATTGGATACTATAAAAAAAAGATGATAGAGTTTGAAAAACTGGCAAGTGATGCCAGCGATAATATTGTAAATCTTATTATAATTTTTATTTTTCAAACCATGTTTTTTCCTTTGGTGTTTATTTTTCTTTTATATAAAATATTTGGTATGATATTTCGATAGAGATAATTTACCTACTATAAAGAAATTTTTGGTTATTATGGCAAACCCAACAAAAACCTATAAATTTTAGAAATTTTTTTAAGGATGCTCCGTGTTTGAAGTTTTAACAGATTCATTTAAAAGTGCAGTAAACAAAATCAGATTTGCAGATGATAGTAAATCTCTTAAAAAGGCTTTGGATACTCTGAAAAAATCGCTATTAAAAGCTGATGTACATCATAAGGTTGTCAAGGAATTACTGAAACAAGTAGAGCTTGAAACAAAAAAAGCGGGAATAGGACAGGTAAATTTTCTTCGTTCTCTCAAAAATAATCTGACAGAGATATTAACAGCCAAGGGAAGACAGGGATTTGTTTTTGCATCAAAACCTCCTACTGTTGCTTTAATGATAGGTTTACAGGGTAGTGGTAAAACAACAACTACTGTCAAATTGGCAAATTATTTAAAATTAAGACAGAAAAAGGTACTAGTAGCAGCCTGTGATTTACAGAGAATGGCGGCAGTAGAGCAGTTGAAACAGCTTTGTAGTGCCAATGAAATAGATTTATATTTTGATGAAAATGAACAAAATCCGGTTAAAATAGCCAAAGATGCTCTTAAAAAAGCAAAAGATGGTCTGTATGATGTTCTTTTGGTAGATACTGCCGGTCGTTTGGCGATTGACGAAGAGCTTATGAATGAGCTTGAGGCTGTTAAAAAAGCTTTAAATCCTGATGAGGTCTTTTATGTTGCTGATGCAATGAGTGGTCAGGACGCTATCAGAAGTGCAACGACTTTTAATGAAAAAATAGGAATAACAGGGGTTATTTTAAGTAAATACGACGGTGACTCTAAAGGTGGAGTGGCACTTGGAATTGCTTCTTTGGTGGGCATACCTCTTCGCTTTATAGGTGTTGGAGAAAAAGTTGCGGATTTGGAACTTTTTATTCCGGATAGAATAGTAAATCGTCTAATGGGCGAGGGTGACTTAGAGACTCTTGCAGAAAAAACCAGTGCTATCATAGATGAAAAACAGGCTAAAAAGATAACTTCCAAGATAAAAAAAGGACAATTCAACTTCAACGATTTCCTAGAGCAGATGGAGCAGATGAAAAAACTAGGAAGTATGAAATCCATCATTGGAATGATTCCCGGACTCTCTTCGATGGCGGGACAGTTAAAAGATGTAGATTTGGAAAATTCGGTTGAGATGAAGAGAATCAAAGCAATGATTAGCTCTATGACAAAAAAAGAGAGAGAAAATCCGGCACTTCTAAACAACAGCAGAAAAAGAAGGATAGCACAAGGTGCGGGACTTTCTCAGATGGAAGTCAATAGATTTTTAAAACAGTTCCAAAATGCCGCAAAAATGGCAAAAAAATTCTCAGGCAAAAAAGGGATGCAAGATTTGCAAAATATGCTCTCCCAAGC
>CAYRRJ010000042.1:0-2702 GCA_964426645.1 uncultured Campylobacterales bacterium
AGCCGATAGGATTCCTACCGCTTCAAGCTGCTCTACAATCCTTGCTGCTCTATTGTATCCGATTTGTAATCTTCTTTGGATATAGCTAATGGAGCATTTTTTTTCACTTTTTACTATATTCTTTGCCTCTTCAAAGAGTTCATCTATCTCATCATCAAGATTTTCACTACCACTTGGTTGGTTTTCGGTATTCTCTTTTAGAAAATTTTCATCATACTCCACAGCTCTTTGTTTTTTTAGATATTCTACTACTTTTTCTATCTCCTCTTCACTGGCATAAGGCGCGTGGAGTCTTATAAGCCCCGAGCTTGAAGGAGGAGTAAAGAGCATATCACCTCTTCCCAAAAGCGTATCGGCTCCTGTTGTATCTAGGATAACTTTACTGTCTATCTTTTGACCTACTTTAAAGCTTATACGAGAAGGGAGGTTTGCTTTTATAAGCCCTGTTACCACATCTACGCTTGGTCTTTGGGTAGCAACAAGCAGATGAATTCCACTTGCTCTTGCCATTTGGGCAAGTCTTGAGACATAAACCTCTACCTCTTTTCCGCTAGTCATCATCAAATCCGCCAACTCATCTATAATAACTACGATATAAGGTAGCGGTTGAAGTCCCAATTTCTTCGCTTTTTCATTGTAATTGTCTATATTTTTGGTTTTTGACTGACTCAATATCTTGTATCTTCTTTCCATCTCGTTTACCATATTTGCCAAAGCGGTTATTGCATGCTTCGGTTTGGTGATTACAGGAGTCAAAAGATGGGGGATATCATTATAAATGGAAAATTCCAACATTTTAGGATCAATCATCAAAAGTTTAAGCATATCGGGAGAATTTCTATATAGCAAAGACAAAAGCATAGCGTTTATCCCCACACTCTTTCCGCTACCTGTGGTCCCTGCAATCAAAAGGTGAGGGAGCTTTTTCAAATCTGTTACAAAAGGATTTCCCACTATATCTTTACCCAAAGCTATGGTTAAAGGTGAAGAGGAGTTTTTAAATATATCACTTTGGAGTATCTCTTTTAAATAGATTGTCTCTATAGTTTTGTTAGGCACCTCTATACCTACAACATCTTTTCCGGGTACCGGAGCTTGGATGCGGATAGTCTTAGCCCTCAAAGCCATAGCAAGGTCATCTTGAAGGGTTAAAATCTTTGAGACTTTTATATGGGGAGCGGGTTTAAACTCAAATGTAGTCACAACCGGTCCCGAATAGGTCCTCACCACATCTCCATCAATCTTAAATCTTCTGAGTTTATCAAGTAAATCGGAAATTTTTTGGTCTATTTCACTTTCGTCTATGTGGCTTTTTCTTTTTGGAGGGTCGCTCAAAAACTTCAAAGGAGGGAGCCTGTAATCTTTTGGTTCATCTACTTTACCCTTGTCTATCTCTTCAAGAAGCTTTTTGTTCTCCTCCACTTCACTTAAAATCTCAACCTTTTTTCCCTCTTTTGCTGATTTTACATCTGTATCCTGTAAAACTTTTTCTTCTTTTAACACTTTTTCTTCTTCGGACTCTTCTTCGGGCTTGTCAAGGATTTTGCCGGTATCAGAATCTTCTTCGATATCTTTTTCAGACATCATCTCTACTTGAATATCCTCGTCATTTTCATTTTTTGAAATATGAAAAAATTCATCAAAACTTATATCAAAAAGCATTGCAAAACATAAGGTGACAATAGAAGATATAACCAACCAAACCCCTACTACTCCTACATACTCTTTTATCAACTCCGTAATAGAAAAACCTATATATCCGTTTTTTAAAACTATTTGGGACTGTATCATAAGAAGAGCAAAAAAAAGTAAAACAGAAGCCAGATAAATCTCTATCCGTCTGGTGTCAAACGTCGTTTCTTTATATATAAAAAAAGCCGGCACTATAAGAAGAAAAGGATATAAATAAGCAATATATCCAAACATTTCAAGGTTAAAACTTCCCAGTTTTGAGCCATATATACCGACAATGGACGAATCAATTATTAACGTAGAAAGTCCTAGAAAAATCAAAAAAGCCATAGCTATAACAAACAGTGTTTCTTTAAGAATAACCAATCCTTTACATGTAAACTAAAAAAGGTATTATAACAATTTAGATGTAATTTAACAATGACATAGAGTTTATTTTAGCTATAGTAGAGAGCATAGCTTGATAAGAGTTGCTAAGCTGTGTAAACTCCATATAGGCTTTTCCTATATCTACATCAGAAATTTTTGACTTGACAGTCTGAACATTGATACTTAAAAGTTCGGCTCTTTCATTTGCACTTCTAAGGGCATTTGAGTAGGAACCTATTTTGGTATGTTCTTTCGTTACATGGTCTGATATATGATCAATTTTCAAGAGTGCATTCTGCACACCCCTGTTCCTAGGATCGTCACTATCTGCATCCATACTGAAATTACCATTTCTGACAGCTTCAATCATATCATCCAAATCTTTAAAAAAATCAATATGGGGTTCATCTACGATAACGGCATCATTAGCCATGAAGGTAAAAGCAGAAGCATTTATCGAACTGTCAGAATTTGCATCATACAAACTCAACTCTATATTGGATTTGGAATTATGTTTATCCAGTATCTTTATTTTTCCTTTATAATCCAGAGTAACTTCAACTCTTCCCTGAGCATCCTTTACCGCTTTGTTATATTCATCAAACTGAATACCATCAGCAGGAGTATCAGCATCTTCCGGC
>CAYRRJ010000042.1:2712-8630 GCA_964426645.1 uncultured Campylobacterales bacterium
CTGAAGTTATCATAGATATAACATCCAAAAGCTGTTTGTATGTCATATCATCGGCTTTTGTAGGATTACCGTCCGAATCAAATATTGTATAGTTTGTAATACCTCCATCAAGAGAAAAGGTACTACCTGCAGTGCCGTTTGATAAATCTATAGTAGCGTTATAGGAATTACCGTTTTTATCAATACCTGACAAAACAAGTTGTTCTCCGTCTATTGTATTTACACCATTTATCTTTTTTGTACCGGAAACATCAACAAGTCTGGTACTCATATCAGCATAATCTCCTGTAACTCTTGAGATTTGAGATACATTTCCAAAAAGTTCATTTCCGTTTTTCTCAAATCCTCTTCTGTCATAATTCATTATATCGGGAGTTGCCAAACCGTTTATCAGATTGCCACCGGCATCTTCTGTACTCAAGGTCAAATCGAAACTACTGCTTCCATAAGAAGGATTTTCAGGTAAAGTAGTATCTGTCATGATAATTTTTCCGTTTTCCAACCTGGCATCAACACCAAAATTATTTTCTATGGCAATCAGTAAATCCTGTACTGTAGTTGTATTATCAACAGTTAAATCGACATCTACACTATTGCCCCCTATATCCGTTCCTATCAAAGAGATATTCCCTACATTATCACCCATAAAATTTTGAAGTGTAGTAGTAGTCAAAACCTCCCTGCTATCCTCATACGCTAAAAGGGTATTTAGTCTAAAGCCTGAAGGGTCGAACAAGTCATTTGTAATCCCGGAGATTGCCGAATTATTTGTGGTTTTAAAATTACTTTTATCAAATGAAATGATATCTATGTTCTTGTTTGCAAGTAAATCGTCTATATCATTTTGGTCAGCATTGCCAACATTTCCTGCACCTACACTTCTGTCAACTGCTCCGAAAATGTTGAATTCCAAAAGAGAATTTCCTTTTTTCAAATCTTTTATTTCAATCTGACCATAATCATTTAAAGAAACATCAACTATTTTGTTTGTCGATGTATTTCCGTATGCTACACCTACTTTTTCCAGCAAATCACTTATTTCCGAAGAAGATGAAATTCTCAGTTTGTCAGAAAAAGTCTCTCCGTTTGGTTTTCTGCCGGAAATATAAAATACGGCATCAGGGTCATTTGACTTGTCAAAATCACTATCACCAATCATATCTCTTATAGTATCATCATCTTTTAGATAAATCTCCTCCGGCAAATCTGATTCGGGATGAAGTTTTGTCTGATTGTACATTTTTACATTTGTTGAAACTATTTTGCTATAATCACTGTCTTTCCCAATAAAAAGGTCTTCTCCTGTTATATTATAGGGCAATCTTACTTCCGAACCTACCAAAGAAGTCAGGTTTTCACTGTTTCCGTTATAACTTCCGTCATTTGAGACAGGCTTGACATCTAAAGCAGAGCCTGAAAATAGAAATTGTCCGTTGATAGAAGTATTTGCTATACTTATCAGATGCGTTTTTGTCGCTTCCAGGTCATTTGCCAAAGCATCCAGACTTGTAGGAGAATTGGCAGCATTTGCAGCTTGAATAAGCTTTGTCTTAAATTTATCCAATTCTTGACTAAACTGATTCATTGTAGTGTCAGTATTGTCAGCAAAAGTCTGAGCTTTGGAACTACTCTCTTTCACCTGCTCCAAAGTATCAATTTCATAATCCAGTCTCATTGAATCTACATAGACACCACTGTCCTCATAACTGTTCTGTATTTTACGCCCTGAAGATATTTGTGTATTCACATCATACAGTTTTTTCATATTTGTCTGATAATCATTTTGTGCATTTGTATAAAACAGTGAATTTGTCATTCTCATTTTAGATTAACCCCTGAGAGTAAATTTGAAATCTATCAAGCAAATACGATTCCTTATTACGAATAATCGGTTTTTTACTAAAAATATTTAGTTTTTCCGGAAAATTATTGTTTTTTTTGAAAAAAAATTGTACAATGCACCTATCAAAAAAATTGAAAGGATTGAAGAAATGAAAAAAGCAGAGTTTATCCAGGCAGTTTCAGAAAAAGCTGAGCTTTCCAAAAAAGATACTCAAAAGGTAGTTGATGCTGCACTTGAAGCTATTCAAGAAGCACTTGTTGCAGGAAAAAATATTAGCTTTATAGGATTTGGTACTTTTAGTACTGCAAAAAGAGCAGCCAGAAAAGCCAGAGTTCCAGGAACTGATAAAGTTGTAGATGTACCGGCAACTACTGCTGTTAAATTTAAAGTTGGTAAAAAATTGAAAGACGCTGTTGCAAAATCTTAATTTTACAAACTATTTTGGCTTAAAGGTGTTATCTAACACATCTTTAAGCTTTTTTTTTGTACTATTCTTTTCTTGATTTATTTAGGCGCCTGAGTGGTGAAACTGGTAGACACGTCAGACTCAAAATCTGATGGTAGCAATACCGTGCCGGTTCGAGTCCGGCCTCAGGTACCATCCCCTTTTTTTCTTTATGTTTTTTTATGTTATAATCTCTGTATATACATATTACAGAAGGATTTTTAATGTCAAAAAAACATCTATTGCTTTTAATAATTTTTATATTTTTTACAATTATAGGTTTAAAAGCCAATGAACCGTTAAAAGTTGGTATGGAATTAGCCTATCCTCCTTTTGAGATGAGTGACAAAAACGGGAAACCAACCGGTATAAGCGTCGATTTAGCTTATGCTTTAGGAAAATATCTAAACAGAAAAGTCATTATCAAAAACACTTCATGGGATGGACTTATCCCTTCACTTAAAACAGGAAAGATAGATATAATAATCTCATCTATGACAATAACTCCAAAAAGAAAAAAAGTTATAGACTTTTCAATTCCGTATGCAAGAACAAATCTTGCTATTCTTACCTATCCCGGAAGCAATATAAAAAAATCTGACAACCTGAATAAAAAAGATAAAGTTATAGCAGTCAAGAAAGGAACAACAGGACATTTCTTTGCAATGGATAATTTCAAAAAAGCAAAAATTCTTGTATTTGACAAAGAGAATACCGCTGTACTTGAAGTTATACAAAAAAGAGCTGATGCATTCATATATGATCAGCTAAGTATATACAGAAATTGGGAAAAACATAAAAAAAACACTGTAGCCCTGCTCTCACCTATAACAAAACAGCCTGAATATTGGGGTATAGCTATAAAAAAGGGAAATAACCAACTTAAAAAAAGAATAGATACTTTTATAAAAAAAGCAAAAGAAAATGGTACTTTTGACCAACTGGCCAACAAATACCTGAAAGAGGTCAAAGAAAAATTTGACGATATGAATATACCATTCTTCTTCTAGGAAAGAAATATCAAACTAATTGACTATTTTATAGATGAAATAGATTATAAAGAAGAAATCAAGCTTCCAAAATCAATATATCTGTTTAATCTTTTTTTACTTGTTGTTACGGTTTTTTTATTTACTTTCGTGATGTTTACTTCAACATCATATGACTTTCACTGGGAAAGCATATATGAGTATAGACAAAAATTTATAGACGGATTTTTTACAACTGTTTATATATCTGTAGCTTCTCTTCTACTTAGTCTGATAATAGGTGTTTTCTTTGCTTATGGACAAAACTCGAAGATAATAATACTCAGGTTTTTTTCCAGATTCTATATAGAAGTTATAAGAGGTACTCCTCTTCTTGTTCAAATACTCATATTTTTTTATATAGTAGCTGCAAATTTGGGAATTGACAACAGATATGTTGTAGGAGTATTTATTCTCGGCATATTTTCAGGGGCATATGTAAGTGAGATTATACGTGCAGGAGTAAGCAGTATTCCAAAAGAACAGTTTGAGACTGCAAAATCATTAGGTTTCAGTACTTTTAAAAATTATCGATATATTATTTTTCCTCAGGCTCTAAAAAGTATTATTCCTCCTTTAACAGGGCAATTTGCTTCTATAATAAAAGATTCATCTTTATTGTCTATAATTTCAATAAATGAATTTACAATGAATGCCCAGGAAGTAAATTCATATACCTTTTCAACACTTGAAAGTTATATACCTTTGGCTATAGGCTATCTAATGCTGACTTATCCTATATCCTATTGGGCAAAACAACTTGAAAAAAAAATGAGAGATTAAATATGTATAAAGTTTTATTAATGGAAGATGACCAAATCCTGGCAGAAACTCTCAAAGAGTTACTTGAGAGTGAAAATTTTGAAGTCAAGTTGGCAAAAAACGGCAATAAAGCACTTGATTTAAGTTTTGAAGAAAAATTTGATATCTATCTACTAGATGTAAATGTTCCGTTTCTAAACGGTTTTGATTTTTTAAAGGAGCTGAGAGAATCAGGAGATGAAACACCTGCTTTTTTTATAACAGCCTTAAAGGATATAGAATCGTTATCCAAGGGATTTCAGGCAGGTTGTGATGATTACATAAAAAAACCTTTTGATTTTGAAGAGCTTATTGTAAGGATAAAAGCAAAACTAAAAGCACAAAATGATATATTAAAATATGGAGATATAGAATACAACCTGATAAATAAAACTATTAAAAAAAATGGGGAGATTATCAATTTACCCCTTTTGGATAAGGAGATTTTTTTACTGTTTTTAAAAAACATTGATAAAATCATCAATAAAGAAGATATATTTGATTTGCTGGAAAAACCAACAGATCTGGCACTCAGAGTTCACATCTCAAAAATTAAAAAGGCTCTGAATATCAACATAAAAAATTTAAGAGGATTGGGATACAAACTTGAAAAAATATGAAAAAGAGTCATTCTTAAAAAGCTTTCTACTTTTTTTTACCACATTATTGGCATTAAACAGTATAATATTTTGGTTATATTTCCAAGAACAAAAACAGATACTAGAAAGTGAAATTTTTAACAAATTAAAAATATATAACTATAACTTTAAGGACAAAGATATAAAAATAGATATAACCCCTATAAAAAATGTTAAAAATCTATATACTTTACATGTAACCAAAAACGAAATTTTCGCATACTTTGATATACCTAATTCAAAAAAAAATTCACTCAAAATCATATATCCCTATAAAAAATATCTCAGTGACCTCAATAAAATAAAAAAAAGTTCCATAATCTATTTTTTGATATCATCTTCAATACTGTTCCTTTTATCTATAATGTACTCTATATACTCTATAAAACCTCTTAAAAATGCTCTTACTCTGCTGGAAGAATTTCTAAAAGATATCATACATGATTTAAACACTCCCATATCATCCATACTTCTTAATTTGAATATTCTGAAAAGAAAAAAATCAGAAGAAGCCATAAAAAGGATAGAATACAGCGCAAAAAACATAGGATTACTTTACAAAAATCTAGAAATAAGTATCAAAGAGCTAAAAGCAGAAAAAAAAGAGATAGATATAAAACAGCTGATATCCGAAAAAACAGAATACTATAAATACCTCTATCCTGATATCCTTTTTGAAACAGAAATAAAAACAGACAAATTAAAAACATCCTTGGAACATTTTTCCAGAATCATTGACAATCTTATATCCAACGCTTGTAAATACAACAAACAAAACGGTTCAGTAAAAATATATATAGATAACAAACATTTAACAATAGAAGATACAGGCATAGGTATAAAAGATACCAAAAAAGTTTTTAACAGATTTTATAAAGAGAGTGACAGGGGTATAGGACTAGGACTAAATATAGTAAAACAACTATGTTTGGAACTTGGATATAAAATAGAGATAAAAAGTAAAATAAATATGGGAACTAAAATCAAAGTAACATTTGAGTAACACTTCTTTGTCATACTTTCAATACAAAAACAAAAAAAGGAGTTCAAAATGAGAACAAAAAACTTATTATTAGGTATGTTACTTGTAATTTCAAGTTCTTTGTATGCAACAGATACAACGACAACAACAGATACCACAGTTACAACAACTGACAGCACTA
>CAYRRJ010000043.1:0-8442 GCA_964426645.1 uncultured Campylobacterales bacterium
ATAGGATTTGTACCATCCATTCTTTTAGTAAGTGCTAAAGCTTGATATGCTTCTCTTAATCTTTTGTGATCACCATGAGCACCTTGATGTGATGCAGTTGAAGCACAACCAATTACTTCAATGTATCCTGATGGAACATCAACAGCTTCTGACTTCATCGGTGCATCAGCACTTGCCATTTCACCAGTTGTTAATGGAGCAGAGTCATCATCAGAAATAACTTTAGCAACACCGTCACTGTCTATCTTAAGAGTACCTGTCCACTCATCATTTGCAGAAAGGTAAATGTTAAAGTCTCTTACTTCATGAGAATCGTTACCAGCAAACAGTACCACTTTTGCTACCATAGCTTCAGTAGGATTTGTGTTGATTACACGAAGAGTTGTTTGCCAACCATTGCCTACGAAGTATGCCGGGAAGATAAGAGCATCACCTGCATCTGCAGTTGTAATGTTTCTATCAGCTGTTAAAGCTGAATCTGTCATACTATATGCATTTGAAAGGTTAGTATCTTTTGCTACTACCAAATCATATGCCATCGCACTTGTAGAGAGAACTGCCGCTGCAGCAACTGTTGAGAATAATTTTTTAGTCATATTGACTCCTTTGAAAATTTTTGCAAAAATTTCGCATCTACGGGCTTACATTAAATAAAATTTAAATGCCGTAGTAATGACGAAATTTTTAAGACTTGTTGTATTATACCCCTTTAATTCTGAAACAAAAATTAATCCTATCTCATACTACTAACACTTCTTGCGGGTATTTTTAGCAAAAGCTCTTTTTTGTGGCTAAATATAACATGCAGCAAAAAACTGTTGAGAGTTTGCTCTTTTTGCTCTTTTTTTCTGTAGAGTCGAAAAAGCTCTGTATCACCCATGATATCTACATCATAGTCATCTTGTGCACTTATCTCTCTGTAGATCAGTGGCTCTGCTGATTCTACTCTGTAGAGTTTGTCGTTTTTGAGTATATATGCCACATATGGCAATACTCTTAAATGCAGCGAGTGTTTTGTTCTAAAAGAGACAAAATCCTGTTCTTTTTGCTGAGTTGTTATATTTATGTCTGTAACTGCTTCTTGAATATCTCTGTAGAGTATCTCCTGCAAGCTTATATAGCTGGAAATCTCTGAGAGTTCTTGAGTGATAATTTTGTTTGAATTGCTCAGTGAGCTATTTGTACTGTATAAGTATGTAACAATTAATGAGAGTATGACAATAGAGATCATCATCTCTATAAGAGTAAAAGCTTTTTTCATTTTTCTCTATCTGACTTACAGTCGTATGCGCAGAAGCTTTTGCTTCTGAGTCTCGTACTGAAGAAGTGTCTCTCCAAGTTCTAGGCTTTTTTCACTGCCTAACTCATACATATCTACTCTCTTGATTGGTTTATATCTAAGCATTATAGATTGAGCTGAGAGCTTCTGACGCAGTTCATCTTCTACTTCAAACTCTTTTTCTATCAAACTGTAGAGTGTTGTTGTTTTTGTTTCAAAACCATAGTTCTCATTTTGGTTGAGAAGCGAGACAATCCCTTGAAAATATATTTTTGATTGCAAATTTTTTAATAGATAGGTATTGTTGCTGTAGAGTTGCAGCATAGCCATAAGAACTACTGAAATAATCATCACAGCCACCATAACCTCTATGAGAGTAAAAGCATTTTTTTTTCCTGCTCTGCTTTTACTCATCTCCCAAACCTATACGAATAGCCTCATCAAGCGATGTCTCACCGGCAAGAAGCAGTAACTTCAACTGAGATGCAATGGTTTTGAGTCCATTTTCCTGAAGAACCTGCTTTAAGCTGTTTTCATCTGTTGTTTCTTTAAGAATCTCTTTGACACTATCTTCCATTATAAGAAGTTCCCCTATAGAGCGTCTTCCACTGTAGCCCGTGTATGAGCACTCTTTACAACCAACTGCTTTGTAGATAGGTGTATCTGATGGAAGATTGTAGTTTTGTGCAAATTCTTCGGCTATTGTATCTTCTTCTTTACAACAAGGGCATAAGATTCTTACAAGCCGTTGAGCCAAAATACCCAAAAGCGAAGATGAGATTAAAAAAGGAGGAATTCCCATATCAATAAGACGCGATATTGTAGCAGCTGCTGAGTTTGTATGAAGCGTTGAAAAGACCAAGTGCCCTGTCAATGCTGCACGAATAGCAATATTTGCTGTTTCTTCATCACGAATCTCACCAATCATTACAACATCTGGATCTTGTCGCAAGATAGATCTGAGTGCCGAAGCAAATGTCAGACCTACTTTTGCATTTACCTGTATCTGCGAGATTGTATCAGATTTGTACTCTACTGGGTCTTCTACGGTGATAATGTTTTTTTCCGGGGATTCGACTTCTTTTAAAAATGCATGAAGCGATGTTGTCTTACCACTGCCTGTCGGTCCGGTAACTAAAATAATACCATGAGAATGTGCCAAAAGTTTTTTGACATCTTTTATTAAACTCGGGTCAAAGCCCAGCTCTTCAATCTTAGGAATCTGAGAATTTTGCATCAAAAGACGCATAACAACTCGCTCTCCGTAAAATGTAGGTAAGATAGACACACGCACATCGAGCGTTTCACCTGCAATTTTTATCTGTGTACGTCCATCTTGAGGAATACGCTTCTCAGATATATCTAAGTTTGATATAACTTTTATACGACTTACAATAAGATTTACCACTTTTTTATCCAAGTCGGCATTTTTTACAAGAACACCATCAACACGGAAACGCACTTCACCTTTTTTTTCATGTACTTCTATATGAATATCTGATGCTTTTTTCTTTATAGCCTGATAAAAAAGCGCATTTACAAACTTGATAATAGGTGCAGACTCTTCACTCGTTAAAATATCTGATGATGTGCGAAGGAAATCTGTAAGTGAGATATCTTCATCTGCTGCGCTCTCTTCTTGTTCTCCTTCTTGCATACTTTGCATAGCTTTGTCTGTACGAAGCTCCAAAAAGCGGTTGTAGAGTCTGTCGTATGAGTCTTCGTCTAAAATATAGAGTGGATATTTTGTCTCTAACTTTGTATAAAAATTAAGTGCTTGTACAAAATATCTCTCTGAAATGAATGCTGTTACTTCTCCTTCGTACATACTTAAGAGCAAATAATTTTTAATAGCACTATCAATAGAAATTTCTTCTGACTCATATGGTTCAAGATTAAGATTATGAATTGTTTGAATATTTAACATTAGTGTCTCTCACTAGCCTTAAAAATTGAGATTTTTACATCATTTTTCTCTTCACTTGAGTCAATTTGAGGCTCTTTTTTTTGAACTTTTTTAGCTCTTTTCTTTATCTCGCCAAATACTACATTTTCATAACTTTTTTGAATATTGACAAGCTTACCAAGTTTTTGTTGCAGTGCAGAAAGCTTCTCGCTTTTACTGATAATGTATGGAGTAAGGACAACCACAAGATTATCTGTAGATATATCTTGCGAGTTTGAACTAAAAAGGTACTCTCCTATGAGTGGAATATCCCCTAAAAGCGGTATTTTTGAATGAGAGTTTTGTTTTCTTGACTTAAACAATCCTCCAATAATGATACTTTCACCATTGCGCAAAACCACTTCTGTTTTAACTGTCTGTTTTGAGGTAATAGGCTGAGTAGTAGCACTACCAGGGTCTATGACGCTTCCAAGTATAGTCTCTACCTCCAAACCAACACGTTCAAGTGAAGAAACGCGTGGTTTTATTTTTAGAGTCAAACCAACATCTTCTCTCTTGTATGATGCTGTTGTTCCGGCTGTTCCCGTTGTCTTTCCCGATGCAACTGAGATGGTTTTACCTACATAGATAGATGAAGTTTTATTATTTACACACAAAATAGAAGGATTTGATATCTCTTTTGCTGCTCCGTTTTGCTGCAAAAAATCAAGAGCTGCGCCAAGTGCCAACCCAGACTTACTTGCTGAACCAATACCCCCTAAGAAATCTAAAACACTTTGAGAAGCTATACTTGTAAGTGTATCTGCTCCAAAATTTGCACTAATTGCATAGAGACCTGAAGGTGACACATCTCCAGCTGCGAAACCATACTGCATACCGATTTTTTCACTGTTACTTTTGTTGATATTTATAATTCTTGCCTGTACATAAACCTGAAACTTCTCTTTATCCAGTGTATCTATAATCTCTTTAATAGCTTTAATAACAGTAGGTTTACCAATAACAATAACAGAATTAATCTCTTCATTTGCTGAAATACTTGGCTTCATTTTAGGGTCAGAATATACCTGTTTTGCGATTATCTCTTTTAGACTTGCTAAAACAGACTTGGCATCAGAGTTTTTAAGTTGATAAACACGTACTTCATTAGAATTATTGGCAGAGACATCGAGCTTATCTTTTATTTTTAGTAAAATATCTACATTTTTTCTATTACCAATTAAAATAAGTGAGTTAATATTATCATCTTTTAAAATTTGCACTCTCTCTTTTATAACCTGCTGATTAAACATTGTCTGTGCTATATCTCTTAGCTCTTTTTGTAAAATGTTTATATCACTATACTTTACGGGGACAATACGTGTTATGGTATTTTTATCTTTATCAATACTTTTAATAATCTTTTTAATTGTTTGAATATTTCTTGGATAATCTGTTATAAGAAGAATATTGCTGTTTTTTACAGTAGAGAGTTTTGCTGTTTTTGAAAGCAAATAACGAACTTTAGCCGCTACAACATCAACATTTTCATTATTTACTTTTATTATTTCAGTAACCATCAAAGGGGAGTTTTTATCTGCCTTGCCTTCAACAAATTCTAAAGAGTTCTTTGCAGCATCTATGGAGCGTACTACTTCAAAAAGAGAACCTTTTTGTACTAATGTATAGCCTTTAGACTCCAAAACAGATATGAGAATATTAAGAAGCTCATCTTTATAAATCGGTGTAGTACTGATAAAATCAACTTTACCATTTATGCTGTTGCTTAAGAGTATGTTTTTATTTGTCACTTTTGAGACTAATTTGATAAAATCATCTATACTGAGATTTGAAAAATTTACATTAACTTGTTCCCTTGCACTTAGCGTTGTAACAAGGAGCAGTGTTATAACAAAAACTTTAATTAACTTCATAAATGAACTCTCTTTCTAGGTTATTTCTTAAAACTACTATCCGTACTTCAGATAGGTTTTTTGACTCTTCATATGCATCAAATGCATCTTTGTATGATTGTAATTTACGATTATTTACCATTATAATCATATCTCCTTTTTTTAGTCCAAGTTCTGCCATAATAGAACCTTTTTTTATCTTATCTACTCTAAAACCGATAATCTTTTTGCCATTGCGAATTTCATTTATGGTAATGTCTTTCCAAATTCTGTTTGGATCTCTTTTATAATAGAGAATATCTTGTTTTGGCACTGTTTTAATCTTTTGAATTTCTCTATAGATTTTAACTCTTTTTTCTAACTCTTTTTTCTTAATATCTTTAATCTTTAAAATATAGTTGCGTGAATTTTTCTCAAAAATCACACCATCTGGTAAAATCTCTTTTAATTTATAACCCTGATACATATCTCCAACTGAAATAATAGTTGTCTTTTCCGGAGAAGATTTAAGTGCAATTATAACAAATCCTTCATTTGCTGTTCCATAAAGACCTTTTAATAACATATTTGTGATTTTTGTACTTTTATAGAGCTGCTCGTTTTTTGCTGCTTGTTTTTTATGCTGCGTATTTTGCAACATATTTTTAAAATCTACTCTTTGATATACCGGTACATAACTTTTTGTAGGGTAATAATCTTTCCCGTCTTTTGGTAAAAAATAAAATGCCACATATGAAAGTCCTTTTGCCAATATCAAAAGAATAAAAAGAATATGCAAAGTTTTCATAAAAGCATTAGAAATTAATAACTGTTTCATATTTATATTTACCCTTTTCTTTTTTCATTTGTGCGAGTGTTTTTGCATACGTATGCAACATTACTTTTGATGGCTCAAGCAAAACCAGTAACTTCTTTGTCTTAAGAGAATAAAAAATCGTTGCCTTTCCAAAATCTCCTTGAGCCTGTGCCTTTAACTCTAAAGGAGAGAGCAGAGAGTAACTTATCTCACAACTCTCAATCTTTGGTGGAATATACCCATCTGCCATTTTTTGAAGTACAATATCTTTTATATCAATTTTTGAGACAAACAAATACGAGTAAAGTGATATTTTTTTAACATCTGCAACTTTTATTGCATGATAAAAAATTATTGCATCTTTTATCTCCAAGGAAAAACCATGATCTATCAGATTTTCATTACTAATTATAATATTTTCTTTCTCAAGACTCTTTTCAAAAGCATAGTAAGCATTAACTTTTGGAAAAAAATAATACAATGCTACACAAAAAAAGAGTATATAAAAAAGAAATTTTACTGCTTTTACTACCATAAAATCTCCATTTTCAGATTAGCCTTAGCATCATTGACTCGTTTTATCTCTATAAGAGATATTTTGTAATTATTATTTAAAAGTTTTGAGAAAATATAATCAAGTCCTTTTTTGTTTATCCCCTTGATGCTAAAAAGAATACCTCTACTTGTTACTTTTTTTGTAATATCAAAAGAACGCAACATACTATTGTTAAGCAGTGTGGCAATTAATTGTTTTGTTTTTTTACTGTTATCATAAACTGTTTTCAATTTATAAAGCTCTTTTGCTATTTTGGCACTTTGAGCGTAACTTTCCTGCTCTTGAAGTATCTTCTCTTTTATCTTGCTATTTTGTATCAACATTACTATCCATACAATAATACTAAAAAGCAGTATATACATTGGGTTTATATTTCTCATACATCAATCTCTATATATAAATTTTTCTGAACCTGTTTAATTTTAGGATGATATGATTTACTCTTTAATATCGTAAGTAGTTTGTTTTTGGACTCTTGACTTAAAGTTTTAAATTGCAGCAACATCTTTTTGTTTTTATATGAGAGTTTAAGTAATTTTTCATTTGGTTTTAGTGAAGTTTTTAAAACAAGTGCCAAAAGTTCACGTATTGATTTTTGCTCTTTATCTATTTTTGTATATTTTTTCAATAAAGCCATATTTTGGAACATTGTTGGTTTTAATTGATATTTTTGAAAAAGTTTACTCTTTTTTTCTTCAACAATAGTTAATTTTTGTTGATTAAGATAATAATCTATACCACTAAAAAGTGCAAAAAGAATAAAAAAAAGTGAAAGAATATAGATGTTTTTATCTTGAGGAGCATTACCATACTGTTTAAGAGTAATAACATGTTTAGTAAGATTATGATTTGTCAAATCGAGTTCATCATAATCATCTACCCAAGCCAAAGGGACTTTAGTTACTATGGAATCTTTTACTATCAAAGCACTTTCTTTAGAAATTTTTAGAGGTTTTTCTATATTGTTACACTCGTTTTGAGCAAAGTAAACACCTTTTAGTTGCTGTAGAGTAAGCCCTTTTTTCTCAAGTAATTCTATAATATCTATATCATTATAAGCAAAAATATAAAAAATATTGTCTTCTTTGTAAGCATAATAATTATACTTTTGTGTATCTTCTAGCTGATCTTCAAAAAGTGATGGCAATAATGGCATTGCCTCTCGAATACTCTTAACAGGAAGCTCTACTTTTTTTATCCAATAGAGCGCAGGAGATAAAACAACAGCTATATTTTCATCACTGTTAATTACTTCTATCTCTGGATCAAGAAAAATCTGTTTGATATTTCGATTAATTTTCAAAAACAAAATTTGACTCCTTTTTCGTTTTGAAATTATACTCAAATCTTATCTTTGATTGTAAACCATTATGATGAATTCTAATTTCAATATTGACAATGGGCTCAAAAAAACTGTATGGGTAGAGCTGAAGTCTGGCTAATTCTGCACCGTTAAAATTAAAATCTTCCAAACTATTTCGTATCTCTCCGGCTGATACTATAGACTGAGCCTTTTGTCTCTCTATGCCCAATATTTCCTGCCATGTTAATACGGTTGCACGGTTCAAATCTATTTTATACGAATCTCCACTATTGCTTGATCTGCTGTTTACATTTCTAAATGTTGGTAGCTCCGCATTTGACGATCCTGATGTATGAGATGTTTGTGTGGGTGCAGAACTTTGTGTTTCGTTGTTGCCTTCTTGTATATTTACAGCAACATCAACTGCTTTACCGATATATAAAAGCTTATCAAAATCAATCTTTTCAATACTGTTATCGTGAAGTTGTGTTTCATAAAAGCGTTGTAAAAAATAGAGCTGTTTTTTACTTACCAAACCATCTCTGTAGAGCCAAGGATACTCTTCAAATAAGCGCGTTAAATAATCGTTGTCTTTTTTAACGCCACTTATTATATCAACAATCATATTTGCATAAATATCATGAATATTTTCTCTTTGTAGAAACTCTTTAAAATGGTTTAAAAGACGTTCATCTTTAAAAAGTTCAGGT
>CAYRRJ010000044.1:0-8375 GCA_964426645.1 uncultured Campylobacterales bacterium
CATCTTATAATAGAGCCTTCAAACACAGGATAATAGATTTTCTCAAAATTATTTTTAATTTGGATACCCAAATCTTCTGAAATATCTGCTTCATTTACTTTTTTTGTACGTGAAAAATCAAGATACTTTTTATCAAAATCCAAGATATTCTCTTTTAACGGCTCCTCAATAATGGAAAAATAAAATTTATCAGCTTTGTATCCTGCTAAATTGTACTCTTTGATACCATCTATAAAAGGTTCTATCAAAACAGAATTGTCATATTCAAAAGCACTATCCAAAGCATATTCTAGTTCATTCTCTTCTTTGACGACAGAGATTCCTATGGAACTTCCAAGCCTCAAAGGTTTCACTATAAAAGGATACGGTATATTTATCCTGTAATCTTCATTTTTATAAATAACCTGATAATCCAGAGTTTTGACACCTATCTCTTTGGCAAACAGTTTTGTAAAAAGTTTATTGTAGCTTATAACACTGGCTTCAACCCTGGGTCCTATATAATTTATAT
Organism: uncultured Campylobacterales bacterium; assembly: GCA_964426645.1. Lineage (GTDB taxonomy): Bacteria > Campylobacterota > Campylobacteria > Campylobacterales > Sulfurospirillaceae > CAYRRJ01. The sequence continues at coordinate 512 of CAYRRJ010000044.1, forward strand.
CAAAAAAATCAAGTAAACCGGCTATCTTTCCATCTTCACCATCTTGTACATGGATAAGATTTAAAACAATATCACTCTCTATTTTTTTAAATCCTGTAAAACTTTTGGTATAAAATCCTCCTTTTAAAGGATATACCTTTTTGTCTTTTTTGTATTCACCGCTACTAAATCTTTTTGAAGTTATTTCTTTGGCAGGGATAAGATAAAAATCTCTTCCATAGTCACAAAATATATATGTTATATCCTGTCGTAAAACTTTTTTCATAGCTATTGCACTTACTATGCTTATCTCATGTTCAAAACTCTTCGCGCCGAAAAGTATGGTAATATTCATTTCAAACCTTTATCATCCTAGTTTTTGTAAAGCCTCTTTTATAATTTCTGACAATTCTGTTGCCTTACAGCTTGTAAGAACTTTTTTGATTTTATCTTTTTTGAAACCAAGGCTCTCTAATGCTAAAGAAGCTTCATTTATCACTGTACCGTTACCATTTTCTTCATTTGTTAAAGTCTCAAGTGCAAAATCGCTGAGTTCAACCAGTATCCTTTTGGCACTTTTAGGTCCTATTCCCGGTACTTTTTTAAAAGCATTTATATCCTGAGATGTTAGAGCAGAAGCAAAAGCAGAAGGACTCAGAGTTGAACAGATAGCCAAAGCGGTTGATGGCCCTATACCGTTAAGTTTGATTACCGTATCAAAGATACTTTTTTCATCCAAATCATAAAAACCAAAAAGTATCTGAGCATCATCTCTGACTACCAAAGTAGTATGCAAACAGATGTTCTTTTGGTCAATTTTGGATGAAGTATTCAATGAAACTCTGACACCATAGGTTAAGCCACTGCTTGTCTTTACATGTAAAAGAGTGGGCTCTTTCCTTACTATTTCACCTTCAATTCCAACTATCACGATGTGTACTCACTTGACCTTGAAACCGTAAAATCTTCATCACTGTTTTGTTTTAAAGTTATCTCTCTTGCTATCTCATGCTCTTTTGTATTGTATGTCACTTCCACAGGAGGCGATACAAGTTTAAATTTGATTTCATTAAACTCTGTCCAAGGAGAATGATTTACAACTTTTGCCATAAATATCTGGTTTTGAATTTCATGAAGCTCTTCTTTTAAAACACTCAATTCATGTTTTTTGTTTTTGTACTCTTTTAGCATATTATTGTATTCATTAACCATTTTCTGATAGCTTCTTATTTTATTTAGAAGTGACAGAGGAGGAGTTTTTCCGTTTTTCTTTAAATCAATAATTCTATTTTTTATTTCGTCTATAATAGGTTTGTTTTTTTCTATAAGTGCTTTTTTGTTTTCCAACTGTTTTGGAAGAGGTTTTAATTCTATCGTGGCTTTTTTAATCCGCTCATTTGTTTTTTCTATCTTTTCACCGTATTCTTTAGTGGATACAGGATCAATTATAAACTTATTGTTATGCCCTCTCAGTTTCTGGATATCTATCAGGTGACTTGATGTCAGCTTTGCATTTGAAGCCAACTCTTCTATATAAATCTCTTTGGCAGTCACATCCCCGCCTATAATATTTTTTATTTTTACAATATTCCCGGTAACAGTTCCACCCTCCAGCCTTTCAATCTCTATATTGTCAGCAGTTACAGTTCCTCTGTGAACAGCAATCTGTGCATTTTTGGCTTCAATAACAGAAGTTTTATGAGTCTGCCCTTTTATCTCAACATCATTGGCAACTATTTTTGCCCCGCTTCCTACATTGCCATCTACATGAAGTTCGGAAGTTTCAACACTCATTCCCGGACCTATGGCATCTTTGAAAACATCTTTCTCTTTTATATTTATTTTGACATCAGAATTCAAGTCAGTCTCTATGGAGCCGGTAGATTTAAAATCAACAGATTCTATCTCGATTTGATCTTGTATATCGTAGGTTCCTCCGTCAACATTGACATAACCGTTTTTGTTTGCAATATACTTTATCTTCTCATCATCCTCTTTTTTGATTATATTTTCTGTATGTGATATATTTCCGTCATATTTGACATTGGGCTCTTTCACATTCAAAAGTCTTCCCTGGCAATTTCTTCCGGGAATCCCCTCTTGTGGTTTTATATACTCTATTATAACTTCACCCTTGGAAACAGCAAGTATAAACCCCCTTCTTGCATAATCAACTCTACCTTGTTCATCCTCTTTTTTTACTTTGTTTTTATAATGAAAAATCAGTTTATCATCAACAGAGGGAACTTTATCCAAACCTTGACATACAACAAATACACAATCCTCTTCGAGAAGATTTTTGACCCTTATGGATGCAACTATTTTTTTCACCTCTTTGTACATATTTTCATCTCTTATACCCACAAGAATCTTGGAACGAACTTTTTTCATATTGATATCTTTTATAATCCTGTCTTCCAGTTTTGAAAAATATTTTACATCAAGATTTTTTTTGACAGTAGCTACAACTTTTGTCAGAAGTCTATTTCCGCTGAGAGTTATCTCCGGAATAATTTCATCTTCTTTCTCTCTTTTCTCAAAAATCTCTATTTTATAATGCTGTTTTATCTTTAGTTCGGGATTTAGTAGGAAATCGTTATCCTCAAAAAGTTTTTTGTCTTCAGGTGTAAGCTCTTTATACTCTTCATCTTTGCTAACTTTAAAAGTTGTTGTGGTTTTTAAGAGTTTAAAAGTCAGTCTGTTTATATTTATATTATGGGAGGAAGCAACATGTTTCAACTCATCCATAACATTTGTAGTATCAATAATAACAGGCTCAAACTTTTTTTTCTCTTCATCCTGGTTTGAAGTACCTTTTATCTTATCCAATAATCCCACATTTACACCTTTCAAAGATAATATAAGTCGATATTGTAACAAAATTTATCAAAAAAGGCTATATTTGCAACCAAAAGCATAATTTAACAGCTCTTTTGATACAATCTGATTATGTTTTTAAAATCCTTTTTTACCAACAGTATGGGTATATTGCTCTCCAGAATTTTTGGCTTTATAAGAGATTTGCTAATGGCCTCGATTCTTGGTGCAAACATATATAGTGATATCTTTTTTGTAGCCTTTAAACTACCAAACCTTTTCAGAAGAATCTTTGCAGAAGGGGCTTTTACGCAAAGTTTTTTGCCAAATTTTGTACAAGCGAAAAAAAAATCACTGTTTATTTACAGAATTTTTTTGAAATTTATCTTTTTTCTGCTTCTATTTTCTATTACAGTAACAGTTTTCAGCCCTTTTTTTACAAAACTGATAGCTATAGGATTCTCAGATCAAGAGGTAGAACTTGCATCAACTTTTGTAGCTATAAATTTTTACTATTTGCCATTGATATTCTGTGTCTCGTTTTTTGCATCTTTACTGCAATATAAAAATCATTTTGCAACTACAGCATTCTCTACCGTATTGCTCAATCTGGCACTGATAACAGCTCTGCTTATAAGTAGAAATTTAACAAAAATAGAGATATTGTATGCTATAAGCTACAGTGTTATAATAGGTGGTGTTTTACAGGTTACAGCTCATCTGATAGCTTTAAAACAAAAAAGACTCTTAAAACTCTTCTATATAGGATACAAACTTTCAAAAAAAGAAAAAAGAGTAGATGAAACCAGCAGAATAAAAAGTTTTTTTCACTCTTTTTATCATGCTATTTTGGGTAATTCAGCTGCTCAGTTTTCAGCTTTTCTGGATACATGGTTAGCAAGTTTTCTAGTTAGTGGAAGTATAAGTTATCTATACTATTCAAACAGGATTTTTCAACTTCCTCTTGCTTTGTTTGCCATAGCTTTGAGTGTAGGTATATTCCCAAAAATTTCAAGAGTTTTAAAAACAAAAGGTGAAAACGAAGCCAAAACTCTGCTTGGAAACTCTTTTTATCTGCTTCTTTATCTTCTGGGATTATCTACTGTAGGTGGAATTATACTGAGCGAAGAGATAGTAAAGATACTCTTTGAAAGAGGCTCTTTTAGTGCCATAGATGCTTCTAGTACAGCAATGGTTTTAAAAATGTATATGATTGGATTGCTTCCTTTTGGTATCTCCAAAATATTTTCTTTATGGCTGTATTCAAAAAATGAGCAAAAAACAGCTGCAAAAATTTCAATATACTCTTTAATCTCAAACGTACTTCTGTCTTTAATTCTTATAAAACCCCTCGGTGTTGTAGGATTGGCTCTTTCAAGTTCTGTTTCAGGGTTTGTTTTACTCTTTTTCACTGTAAAAGCTTTTGGGTTGAAGAGGTTTTTAGATATAATCTCTTTTTCAAAAACTACACTATTTCTGATAGTAATGACAATAGAAATTTTTATATTGATTTGGTTTAAGGATGTTTTAGATGTATATTTATGATTCTGTTTTAAAAAAGAGAGTACCATTTGAGCCTATAAACGATGGTGAAACAAAGATATATGTATGCGGACCTACCGTATATGACGATGCCCACCTAGGACATGCAAGAAGTTCTGTTGCTTTTGATTTGCTAAGAAGAACACTTATAGCAAAGGGTTACAGAGTTACTTTTGTAAAGAATTTTACCGATATAGATGATAAAATTATCAAAAAGATGGAACAAACCGGCAAAACTCTTAAAGAGATAACGGAATTTTATATACAAAGATATAAAGATGAAATGAATCAGCTTGGTGTTAGAGATGCTGATATCGAACCAAAAGCTACTGAAACCATAGATGAGATAATCTCTTTTATAGAAGTTTTGCTCAAAAAACATATAGCCTATAAAATAAACGACGGTATATATTTTGATACATCAAAAGATGACAGATATCTCAGTATATCCCATCAACATATAGATGAATCAGAATTACAGGCAAGAGTAGCTTCAAATGAAGAAAAAAAATCCCAGAAAGATTTTGCACTATGGAAGTTTAAAACAGATAATCCCACAGAACCGGTTTATCAGGCATCTTTCGGAGAAGGAAGACCCGGGTGGCATATAGAGTGCTCTTGTATGATAGAGAAATTTTTGGCAAATAAAAGCAGTACTTATCAGATAGATATTCATGCAGGTGGAGCAGATTTACTTTTTCCTCATCATGAAAATGAAGCAGCACAAACCAGATGTAAATCCAACCAGGAAATTGCAAAATACTGGATGCACAACGGCTTTGTAACTATAAATAATGAAAAAATGAGCAAATCTCTGGGAAACAGTTTCTTTCTGAAAGACGCTTTAAAAAAGTATGACGGAGAGATACTGAGATTTTATCTCATATCTACCCACTACAGAGCAAATCTAAATTTTGCAGAAGAGGATTTGATAGCCTCGAAAAAAAGATTGGACAAACTGTACAGGCTTAAAAAGAGAGTATATAACATCAAAGAAAGTGCTGTTTCAAAAGAGTTTAAAAGTGCTCTGCTGAAAGCTTTGAGTGATGATTTAAACATATCAAAAGCATTGGCTGTTATCGACGATATGATATCTGTTTCAAACGAAAAACTCGACAGTAATCCAAAAGACAAAGAGACAAAAAAAGAAATAGTATCTAACATAAACTATCTGAATGACGTTATAGGTATAGGATACAAAGACCCTTATGAATATTTTCAACTGGGTATAGCAGATGAGTTAAAAGAGAAGATAGAAAGGTTTATAGAAGAGAGAAAAGAAGCAAAAAAATCAAAAGATTATGAAAAAGCTGACGAAATAAGAGAAAAACTTTCAAAAATGAACATACAGCTTATGGATACCCCACAAGGCACACAATGGGAAAAAGTAGATGAATAGCAGTCTAAAGTTAATTTTAAAAAGATTTTCTCCATACTTCAAAGACTATATACCATACTTTATATTTGCAATTATCGGAATGATTTTAGCCTCAAGCGGTACAGCCGTATCTGCCTATCTTGTAAAACCTCTGCTTGATAAGATATTTATAGCAAAAGACAAAGAGATGTTAAATCTTTTGCCTTACGCCATAATTGCAGTCTATTTTGCAAAAGAATCAGGCAGATATATGCAGGCTTACTTTACCGCTTATATAGGACATGACATAATCCGAAGATTTAGAAACAAAATCCTACAAAACATACTCACTTTGGATATATCTTTCTTTCACGAATACAGAACAGGCGAATTAATAAGCAGAAACACAAATGATGTAGAGAGGATAAGGATGGTTGTTTCCAATCTTATCCCTGAGTTTTTTAGAGAAATTTTTACCATTATAGGATTGGTAGCAGTAGTAGTCTATCAAAGTCCGGAACTCTCCTTTTTTGCTCTTATCATTATGCCTTTGGCAGTCTATCCTATAAGCAAACTTGCCAAAAAAATGAAAAAAATTTCAAGACTTTCCCAGGAAAAGATTTCGGATATAACATCAAGGCTGAGTGAAATTTTCAATAACATAGAAATTATAAAAGCAAATTCTGCAGAAGAGTATGAATATAAAAAATTTGCAAAAGAGAATCAAAAATATTTTACATTGACAATGAAAGGTATAAAGATAGCCGAGCTTGTAAGTCCTATGATGGAAACACTTGGTTCTATAGGTGTTGCAACAGTTATAATCATAGGCGGTAACCAAGTAATAGAAGGAGAGATGACTGTAGGTAGCTTCTTCTCTTTTTTAACAGCACTCTTTATGCTATATACCCCTATAAAAAAAATTTCGGGTCTTTATAACAGAATGCAAGATGCCGTGGCAGCGAGTGAGAGGATATTTTTTTTATTGGATAAAAAACCATCCATCAAAGGTGGAAATAAAAAGATGCCGGAGTTAATAGAGAGTATAGAATTTAACAATGTAACTTTAAAATACGGCAAAAAAACCGCACTTAGAAATATCTCTTTAAAAGTCAACAAAAGTGAATTCTTGGCTCTTGTAGGAGACAGTGGAGGAGGAAAAAGTTCACTTGTCAATCTTCTGGTAAGGTTTTTTGACCCTTCCGACGGTAAAATACTTATAAATAATACAGACATAAAAGAGTTCACTCTAAAAAGCTTAAGAGATTCTATAGCTATAGTAACCCAAAGGGTATATATATTTAACGATACGGTTGCTGCCAATATATCTTATGGCTATGAGATAGATGAAAAGAGAGTTATAGAAGCTTTAAAAAAAGCAAATGCCTATGAGTTTATTATGGAAATGAAAGATGGAATATACTCCAAACTTGACGAATTTGGTGCTACTCTTTCAGGAGGACAGAGACAAAGAATAGCAATAGCAAGAGCTATTTATAAAAATCCTAAAATCCTTATACTTGATGAAGCTACAAGTGCTCTTGATTCTAAAAGTGAAAAGAAAATCACAGAAGCTCTGGAATATCTGATTCATGATAAAATCACATTTGTTATAGCCCACCGTCTGAGTACAGTAAAAAAAGCTGACAGAATAGTTGTATTAAAACATGGTCAGATAGAGGCTATAGGTAATGATGAATATTTACATGTAAACTCAAAAGAATATCTGAAATTAAAAGGCTAATTAGGTTAAATTTAGTCTTTTTTATGTATAATCGCGTATTATTAGTATCTAAGGAATATTTTCATGACAACTTATGACATCGTAAAATCTTGTATGTTTAAACTTTCTCCGGAAAATGCCCATAATCTGATAGAAAATATTTTTAAATCTGTTTCCGATTTTTGCCCTTTTATAACTTCTTTTGTTGCAAAAAGATATTTTATAACCCATAAAATGCTCGAACAGGATATATACGGTATGACATTTTTAAATCCTGTAGGCATAGCAGCCGGATTCGACAAAAATGCAACTATGATAAAAATGTTAACTGCTCTTGGATTTGGACATATTGAGTTCGGTACATTAACTCCTGTCGCACAGAAAGGGAATAAAAAACCGAGACTTTTCAGGTATGCAGAAGAAGAGAGTCTTCAAAATGCTATGGG
>CAYRRJ010000045.1:0-8355 GCA_964426645.1 uncultured Campylobacterales bacterium
TGGAAAACGGAGAGGTTAGTGATATAGATAAAAACAAAACTTATAAATTCACTCCTATTCCTCCTTTTATGCAGGAGCTTATAGCAAGTGGAGGATTGATAAACTATGCAAAAGAGCAGATGGCAAAGGAAAAGAGTTAATTATGAAATCATATAAAATAGCGGTTATCAAAGGTGACGGAATAGGTCCTGAAATTGTAGATGAGGCGATAAAAGTTTTAAATGCAGCTTCCCAAAAAGAGGGTATAGAGTTTGATTATAAAGAATACCTAATGGGTGGATGTGCCTATGAAGAAACCGGAAATCCACTTCCTGATGAGACTATAGAGGGTTGTATGAATAGTGATGCGATACTCTTTGGTTCAATAGGAGGGTATAAGTGGGATAATCTGCCAAGAGAGCTTAAACCGGAGAGCGGACTTTTAAGACTTAGAAAAGCGTTGGGATTATATGCCAATCTGAGACCAACTACCGTATTTGACGAACTGGTTGACGCTAGTACTCTAAAGCCGGAAGTTTTAAGAGGTGTTGATTTACTGGTAGTTAGAGAGCTTACCGGAGGGATCTATTTTGGAGAGCCAAGAGAAAATGACGGTCAAAGAGCATACAATACAATGGTATATACAAAAGAAGAGATAGAGAGAATTGCAAAAGTTGCTTTTGAGAGTGCTATGAAAAGAAAGAAAAAGGTATGTTCAGTCGATAAAGCAAATGTTTTGGAAGTGAGCAGACTCTGGAGGGAAGTAGTAGAAGAGGTATCGAAAGGTTACCCGGAAGTTGAACTCTCTCATATGTTTGTAGATAATTGTGCTATGCAACTTGTAAGAGAACCTACACAGTTTGATGTTATATTAACCGGAAATATTTTTGGTGATATTTTAAGTGATGAAGCCAGTATGATTAGTGGCTCAATCGGTCTTTTACCTTCGGCTTCAGTTGGCGGTAAAGTGGGACTGTATGAGCCTATACACGGCTCTGCCCCGGATATAGCGGGTCAGGGACTTGCAAATCCTTTGGCTACGATTTTGAGTGCTTCTATGATGGTTAGATTTGCTTTGGGAGAAGTATCCCTTGCCGATAAAATAGAAAATGCTATCAAAAATGTACTTCATGATGGGTACAGGACTAAAGATTTGGCAAATTATGGTGCAAAAGTAGTATGTACAACTTCACAAATGGGTGATGTTATTGTCAAAAAAATAGAGGAGATGTAAAATTGATAAAGACTCTTACTCTGGCTTCTGTTTATGAACTGCAAGGCCTCAAAGAGGAGGCTTTGGATATCTACAAAGAGATACTCAAAGATGACCCTGGCAACAAAGAGGCAAGAGTTGCTATAAGAAGACTCTCTGGAATACGCAAAAAATATCCCGGAGTTGATGAGAGTATGAAAGAGTTTTTTATCAAGATGGATAGTGAAGTAGAGTTTTTGGAATTTGAAAGATGGCTTTTAAAAGGATTGGGCTGATATGGAATTAAAAGATATGATTTTATCTACTCTTGCCGAGTTGGAAGAGGATGTAGAAACAGAGGAAAGAAAAGAGAGCAAAAAAGATGAGATTTCTTCCAAAAAAGGGTCTGTTGAGCCAAAAGTAGAAGAAGAAAACAGATTGGTAAGCGAGATGGATTTTTATAAAAATCTAAGAGAAAAAATTTTAGTACTTTTTGAGGGTTTTCAATCCCCAAACAATAAAAACTTAGAGGCAAAGATAGATTTAACTCTCAACTTTTTAGAGTATCTTTTGGCTACTTTGGATGAGAGGCTGGAGGCGTTGAAACAAAAATCCAAATGACTATCTTAAATCATCTTAATCCTAATCTGAAAAAAGAGCTTATTAAAATCAGAGAATTTTTAACTTTATATACAAAAAGAGCATATATAGTAGGTGGTGCTGTAAGAGACTCTTTTTTAGGTAGAGAGATAAAAGATTTGGATATTGAAGTTTATGATATCTCAAAAGATGATTTTTCTCTTCTTATGGAAAGATTGGGTGCAAAAGGTGTTGGTAAAAGCTTTTTTGTATATAAATTTGGGGATATAGATATATCTCTTCCCAGGATTGAATCAAAAGTAGGGATTGGTCATAAAGCTTTTGATGTAGAAATATGCAATGACGAAAAAGAGGCTTCAAAAAGAAGAGATTTTACTATGAATGCCATGATGTTAAATCTCTTTAGTAATGAACTTCTTGATTTTTGGGATGGATTGGAATCTATAAAATCAAAAGAGATTAGAGTTATAGATGAAAAGAGTTTTGTTGAAGATAGCTTAAGAGTTTTAAGAGCTTTACAATTTAGCTCCAGATTTGGTTTTAAGATAGAAAACAAGTCTCTTTCGATAATGATGGATATAGAGCTAAATGATTTGAGTAAGAGTAGGATTTTTTGGGAATTTGAAAAACTGTTTTATTCAAGATATCCATATTTTGGATTGTTTTATATCAAGAAACTGAATATTTTTGAAAAACTCTTTACATGTAAGCCAAAGAAAGAAGAGTTTTTAAAAGTAGCCCTAGAGTTTGAAAGAGGTTATGAAAATTTTCAAAAAGAGCTTTATCCATACTACTTTTTATATATTTGGAGTGGTTTTGAGGAGTTTTCTTCGTTACATTTTTTAAAAGATATACAATCGCCAAAAGAGTATGAGAGAGTTTTTAAAAATCAACCTTTTTTTAAGGATGAGATAGATGACAAAGGGTTAAAGAGAGTTGCTTTTGAAATGCCCATCAAAAAATGGCTTGGCAACTATAAAAAAGGTATAGAACAAAGAGCAAAAGAGCTTGGTATCTGGGATGAATGCTTTAGCGGTGGAGTTAAGATTGCTGAAGTTATAGAAGATGGATTTGAAAAAGATGAGATAAAAAAAGAGTATAAAAGAAGAGTTTTGGAGAAGATATGAATATACTGAAGATAAAGTGTCAGGATGAAAAAGGGCTTATATATAAGATTTCAAATATTTTGTATAAGCATGATTTAAATATAGAAAAAAACAGTGAATTTGTAGATAGTGAGAGTGGTAAATTTTTTTTCAGAGCTATTATAAGAGGTGATTTAGAAAAAGAGATGATAGTTTCTGAGTTAAAAGAGGTAATGCCAAAGGATTGTGTAATAACTCTTGAAAAAAGGCGTAAGCAAAAGATTGTTATTATGGCTACTAAAGAGTCTCATGCTTTGGGAGATATCCTTCTTAAACATGAAGCCGGAGAGTTAAATGCCAAAGTTTTAGCTGTTGTTTCAAATTATGATGATTTAAGAGGGCTTTGTGAAAAGTTTGGTATAGAGTATCATTTTATCTCTCATGAAGGTTTAAGCAGGATAGAGCATGAAAGAGAAGTTTTAAAAACACTCTCAATTTATGAGCTTGATTATATAGTTTTGGCAAAATATATGAGAATTTTAACTTCTGAGTTTGTAAAGAGTTATGAAAATCGAATTATCAACATTCATCACTCGTTTTTACCGGCTTTTATAGGAGCAAATCCTTATAAACAGGCTTATAACAGAGGTGTTAAAATCATAGGGGCAACAGCTCATTTTGTAAATGATAATCTTGATGAAGGTCCTATAATCGCACAAGATGTTATTAGTGTAAATCATAACTTTACATGGAGAGATATGCAAAAAGCAGGAAGAGATGTTGAGAAGAGTGTTCTATCCAAAGCTTTGGATTTGGTTTTTGATGAGAGAATTTTTATACACTCTAACAAAACGGTAATATTTTGATGTTTAATGTAGTACTTGTGCATCCTCAAATCCCACAAAATACAGGAAGTATAGGTAGGATTTGTGTCAATACGGATTCCAGACTTCATATAGTTAAACCGACATGCTTTGAGATAAATGACAAAAATGTAAAAAGAGCGGGGCTTGATTATTGGGATTTACTCGATATTATTGTATGGGAGAGTCTGGATGATTTTTTGGAAGCCAATAAAGCTGAAATAGATAGGTTTTTCTTTGCTACGACAAAGAGTGATAAACCCTATTTTGATGTAGAGTACAAAATAGGAGATTGGCTCTTTTTTGGAGGAGAATCAACAGGACTTCCTATGGAGCTTATGAAGCTTAAATGGGAAAATGCCGTAACTATTCCTATGGGTAAAAACGGTAGAAGTCTAAATCAGTCGGTAGCTGTAGGTATAGTGCTTTATGATGCTATCAGGCAAAACTTCAAAGAACTGAAAAATCTGCATTGAAAACTTATGATATAGTTTTTATAGGAGTTGGGGCGTCGGCTTTGATGGCTTCTGCTTTTTTGGATAGGAGCCTTAGAGTTGCATTTATCGAAAAATCATCTCTTATAGCACCAAAGCTTCTTATTAGCGGTGGCGGAAAGTGTAATTTTACAAATAGAAACATTAGTAAAAAAAATTACCTAGGAGATGAAGATTTTATAAAAAGTATTTTATCGAGATTTGACCAAAAACAGCTTTTGGATTTTTTAAAATCTCACAACCTTGAATTTGAGTTGAGAAAAGATGGTAAATATTTCTGTAAAAGAAGCTCAAAAGATATACATAAGATATTCACTTCATATTTGAAAAATTTTTCTCTTTTTTTGAACCATAATGTAGAAGATGTCAAGTTTGAGAACGGTTTTTTTATCATAACTTCAAATCATAAAACATTCAGAACAAAAAAACTGGTTATCTCAAGTGGTGGTTTAAGCTTTAAAAATTTGGGAGCAACTGATATAGGTTATAAAATAGCTGAAAAATTCGGACATAAAGTTACAGTTTTAAATCCCGCTCTTGTTGGTATGACTCTTCAAAGGGAACAGTTTTGGATGAAGGATTTAAGCGGTATATCCTTGGATGTTTCTTTACATGTAAAGGATAAGTGTTTTAGAGACAAGATACTTTTTGCTCATAGAGGGATAAGTGGTCCTGTTGTTTTAAATGCTTCACTTTACTGGCAAAAAGGAGAGATTGAAATAGATTTTTTACCCGGTATTTCTATAAAAAAACTTCTTGTGCCTAAGACAAAAAAGCTTCTTAGTTCTACATTACCACTTCCAAAAAGGTTTACAAAAGAGTTTTTAAAACATGTCAAGATAGCAGATAAAGCTGTTTGTGATTTGAGTAGGGAAGAGGTTGAAAATCTTAGTGTTATTCATAGTTATAAATTTTCACCTGCCGGAAATTTTGGTTATACAAAAGCAGAAGTTACCAAAGGAGGAGTAGTTAATGATGAGGTTGATAGCTCAACTATGATGAGCAGATTGAAAGACAATCTATACTTTTTGGGTGAGGTTTTGGATGTAACGGGAGAGCTTGGAGGGTACAATTTACAATGGGCTTTCTCCACAGGATGTATATTTTCTAAAAATGTGTAATTTTTCTACACATTTTAAACTTTATTTAAAATTTTCATAAGTTTAATTATATTTTAATACTCATTGCTATATCATCTACTATGTAGGTACATAATATATAATATGCCTACATAAATACCTGCCTAAATAGAAGGGTATAACTTCATTATATAGAGGTAAAGATATGTATAAAGTACTAAATAATGATCTTGTAAGAGATTATATAGAAGAAACTCCAGAAATAAAATCTCTTCTTCTCGATGATTCCGAGAGTGTCGATAAACTTGATATTTCCGAAATAGGTGATGGAAATCTCAACTTTGTCTATATTGTAAAGAATGGTGATAAAAGTATCATTATCAAACAGGCTGTTCCCTTTTTGAGATGTGTCGGAGAGGAGTATCCTTTAAGTCGAGTTAGAATGACTTTTGAAATAGAGGCACTAAAGATTGAAAAAGAGCTTTGTCCTGAGTATGTGCCTGAGATTTACTATAGCTCACACGACATGTCTTTGGTGGTTATGCAAAATCTGGATAAACACAAGATTTTAAGAGGAGAGATGATAAGCAGGAAGATTTTCCCACTTTTAAGTGAGCATATCTCTACATTTTTGGCAGATACCCTCTTTTATACGAGTGATTTTTATCTTGACAGTGCAAAGAAAAAGGATTTGGTGGCAAAATTTATAAACAAAGAGTTATGCAAGATAACAGAAGATTTTATATTTACCCATCCTTATGAGGATAATGATACCAACTCCTACTCTCCAAAACTTGATATGAATGTTGTTAAAAGTTTCAGAGAAGACAAAGATGTAAAAGTGGAAGTAGCAAAATACAGATATAAGTTTATGACAGAAGCTCAGGCTTTACTTCATGGAGATTTGCACAGCGGAAGTATTATGCTGAATGAAAAAGAGACTTTCGTAATAGACCCTGAATTTGCATTTTACGGTCCTATGGGATTTGATGTAGGTATCTATCTCGCAAATCTTGCCATGTCCTATTTTTCTTTGGATAAAAATGAAACAGAGTATATAGAATATGTCAGAGGTATGATAGTAGATACATGGGAAAAATTTGCTTCAAAGTTTAAAGCAAATATGATAAATCATGAGAAAAAGGGCAAATCTCTGCAGTGGGACTATCCTGATGGATTGAAACATTTTGAAGCTTTTTGTGATGATTTTATAGCTTCATTGTTTAATGACAGTGTAGGATTTATGGCTTGTGAAATGTTCAGAAGAACTGTAGGACTTGCAAAAGTTGCCGATGTCGCAGGGATTGAAGATGAGGGAAAAAGAGCCAAAACAGAAGAAAAAATCCTTAAATGTGCAAAAGAGTTGATAACTTCAAAATATGGCAATATAAAGCAGGTTTTGGATGTAATTGATAGATTTTATGTTAATAATTAAGTAGTAAAAGATGAAAAAACCGATTATAAAAGCCGTTAGTATAAGTAAAACTTTTGGAGCTACCAAAGCTTTGAGTGATGTCAGCTTTGAATTCTATGAAGGTGAAATTTTCTCTATTGTAGGAGCAAATGGTGCCGGAAAATCTACTTTTATAAAAATTTTGTGTGGATATTATGCTGATTATGATGGAGAGATTTATATAGATGACAAGCTGGTTAAGTTTGAATCTCCAAGAGATGCTTATGAAGCCGGTATCCAGGTTGTTCATCAAAGTATTGAACAGGGAATCGTCCAAAATATGAGTGTGGCTGAAAATCTTGCTCTTGAAGAGATAGTTTCTCCTGATTCTAAGCTTATATATAATGCAAAAGAGATTGAAAGAAGAGCTGTTGAGATAGCTAAAAAAATGGATATAGACTATCTTGATATGAAGCAAAATATTAAAGATATTACCCAAAGTGAAAAGCAGATGATAACCATAGCAAGAGCTTTGGCGACAAAACCGAAACTTTTGATACTGGATGAGCCTACTTCTTCTATTTCGGAGAGAGAGGCAGAAAAACTTTTTGAAACTCTTTACAAACTTAGAGATGAAGGTGTTTCCATCCTCTATATATCTCATTATCTTCAAGAGATAAAAAAGATTTCAAACAGAGTTGGTGTTATAAGAGACGGGAAGTACGGAGGTTTGTTATATCAGCCTTTGGAAGTTCCAAAGATTGTAAAAGCTATGGTAGGAGATATAGAGAGTTCTATTCCTAAAAAAAGTATATCCAAAGAGAAAAAAGAGTTGATACTTGAACTTAGAGATTTGGTTTTTGAAGGTGGAAAAGAGCCTATCAATCTAAAGATTTATTCAGGTGAGATAGTTGGACTTTTGGGATTGATAGGAGCCGGAAAAACTGAACTTGCAGAAACACTTTTTGGAATAAGAAAACCAATAAGCGGTAAGATAATCATAAACGGAAAAGAGGTTGATTTTAAAAATATAAAAGAGGCTATCAAAGAGGGTATCCATATGGTACCTGAAAACAGAGCCGTAAATGCTATCATTCCGGAATGGTCCATAAAAGACAACATAACTCTTCCATTTTTGGACTTCTTTTCATCCAAAATTTTAGGAGTAATTCAAAAAAGAAAAGAGATAAAAGAGTCAAAAAGGATTATCAAGGATATGGGAGTAAAGTGTGAGGGATATGATGCTCTCATAGAGTCACTCTCCGGAGGAAATCAACAAAAAGTTGTGGTTGCAAGATGGCTTTTGATGAAGCACAATCTGGTGATTTTGGATGAGCCTTTTCAAGGGGTAGATATAAAATCAAGAAAAGACATCAATGCATATCTCGGTCAAAATACAACAAAGAGTGCTGTGTTGATGATATCAAGTGATTTGGATGAGCTTACAGATGCTTGTGAGAGGATAGTGGCTATAAACAAAGGTAAAATTTTGGGGGAACAGAGAATTGAAGAGCTTGACAAAGACAGGCTTCTTAAACTGATAACTCAAGAGTAATAGAAAGGAAAAGTGTTGGAAAAATTTGTATCATTTGCTATTAAATATGGTTTTTTGATAGTGATGGCGGGTTCATTTTTAGGTTTTGGACTACTTGAAAACTCTTTTTGGAGTT
>CAYRRJ010000046.1:0-8292 GCA_964426645.1 uncultured Campylobacterales bacterium
AGTTGTGATATAATTCACTTATCTATCGAGTGACACAAAACTCTGAACGGTCTCGTTAAAAATAGGTTATGCAAGAAGTCTATTGACTTCCCTGCCTTTTTCTTTTAGCATATTTTCCAATACCAGACTGTATCTTGTATACTTATAGCCCTGTTCTTTTAAAATATTTGCAGCTGTTGTTTTTCCGGATGCAATCTGCCCACTGATACCAAAAACTTTTTTAGGTTTTCTTTTTGCTTTAAGATCAGGGATTATCATCAGGTTTTCACGCAAATCCCCAATAGCTTCATAATCATGACTCAAAAAGAACAGACCCACAATGGCTGATGTAATTGCATCGATTTCATCATGGCTAACATCCTTTTTCAGGAACTCTCCGGTCAACCCAAATTTTCCCAAACCTTTTTTTAACAATCTGAGACTTGCCTGTTTTCTTGGCAGACCAATAATATCCTGTACTACACCAGGATAGCTTTCAATAACAGGAATTCCCATTTTCCTTAATCTTCCAGCCAGCTCAATACCTCTTTTTGTAAGCTTCTGCATACTTGGAAGAAGAGTAGGATAAGCATTAACTCCTCTTTTTTTCAATACTCTCTCACATATTCGCATAATACCAAACTCATCTCTTCCCGGATCATCATCGAAAACAGAAATTCTCCCAAATGGAAGAGATAATGGAGAGTCAATTGAAACCAAGTCCGGTTTGGACTTGACGATATAGTCAATCATATCATCATCAGTATTGATTTGCAATGTTTTTACTTTATTATTGTGTAACAGTGCAACACCGGTAGGTCTTGCTTCACTGCCGGTCAAATCCACACCAACAATTTTAATATCCCGGTTGATTTTGTCTGCCAATTCTTTATATTTCAATGTTGACATCGGATCAAACGGAATTTTGCTACTATGGACAAAAGTTTTAATTTGCTTCCTGTCAAGTTTTGCTTTTAAAGATGTAAATTTAAAAGGTATTTTAAAATATTTTCTGTAACCATTTTTGGTATAGAGTTTTTTAATACAAAAATCCAAAATGGCTTTCATGCCTTCTACATCCGAATGGTTATATGCAATTAGTTTTTCTAGTGATGATTTTTTACCCCATTTATATTCATCCCATAATACAGTTGCCATATATCCATTCGTATCTTTAAGTGCTTTACTTCTTTTAAATCCAATTTGATCTTCAATAGATTTTTGTCCTCCAGCTAAATCTACACTTTTAGCCAAAAAACGCAAATCAATATGACATTGTGGTACATTAATATCTTTAAAATAGTTTTTCATAAACGGAATATCAAAAATGGAACCATTGAAAGTAACTATTATTTTGGCTTTTTTTAAAGCATTTCTAAACTTCTCTTCCTTATGAATACCCTGTACATAATAATCATATTTTCCATCCAAACTCCAGCCAATCATGGTTATATGATCATAATATTGGCTTAGACCAGTTGTTTCTATATCCAAAAAAATAACATCTTTGGGAAAGGAAAGGGCTAACCTGAAATATTCTTTTGAAGGAAGAGTTTTGGCAAAGAAGTCAATATCACTATTGTCTAATGCCTGAAAAGATTCGGTTAATACAGATGATGTTTTTTCAAAAAACAAATTTGTATTTTCTATCTGTGCCTGATAATCATCCCATGTTAAAATTTTTTTGTTCCAAAGCTCTTTTTCTGTTTTGATACCAACTTTATTTAGATGTATAAATGTAGATTTTATATGCATTAAGCTGTACCATATTTCATAAAATTTTAATACTCATTCTACATAATTAGAACTAATATCTTAATTAGTATCAAAGTATTTAATTGTTTCTGTTGATCCTCCTATTCAGTTCCACACACTTTTCATCCCTTCATCTTCCAGATACATAATCGTCTCCAGTATCTTTTTGGACTGTTTGTCTGACGGATACTTTCCAGAAGGAATCAAATTTAAAAAATCTATCTGGGTCTGGGAGAGTATATTTTTTTCCTGACCCCATTGTACCATTTCAGTCCATGTATCCATAGGCAGTTTGAACATCTTTGTCAAAAGCTCCATAGTGTTGTCTATCTGTTGTTCTTTTTTGGCTTCTTTCTCTTCATATTTTATCTCTTCGAGAGTTACCATATGATCAAGAAACTCTTCCGATAATACCAACTCTTCCCCTTTATCCAGAATCTCTTTTAGTTTTGTCCAGCAGATATCTTTTTTACACCATTCCGACACATTGGTAAAATTCTCCGGAGTATCAACAATATAGTCGTTAATAAACTTGCTGATATGCTGAAGTTCTCTGAGGAAATAAGCTGGAATCTCCTGCATCTTCCATATGGCAGAAAAGTCTATACTCTTTTTCTCTTTTTCAAGCAGATATGACAGGGTAGAGAGCGTATAGGCTATGATATTGGCTTTGTACCCTCCGTACCAGGGCTCACGGTAGACCATATAGTCACAGGCTTTGAAAATGATAATTTTGGCTACTATATGCATAAAGTAGAGATCATTGAACTCTTTGTCATTCTTATTCCACCTTGGAACAATAATCTCTCCGAATGCTTTGAAGTTCTTCTGTGCACCACGACTGACAATCTGCGGTTTGTTCTCCCAGACCATCAAATATTTTGCCAAGTCTGTTTTAGTAAACATCTGAGACTTCGGATGGATGGTTTTAAACTCTTTCTTCTTCGCATCTGTAAGTTTGGACTGCACTTCAAGATACTGTCCTCTCGCTCTTTCGTAGAACCATTTGGTTCCTTTGAGTTCTCCCTCTTTTGCAGGTGCCCATATTCTCCTGGATTTTTCTTCCATACGGATATGGTAGATGTCATTTGAGAAAAAGTCTGCATCACTGACTTTGTTCTGGGTATTGGCATATTTGGCAATGTTTGGAACAATATCATTAACTTTTTCGTCATTGATGACTGTCAGTTTCATCTGAACAAAAATATCGGACAGATCAACCTTATCTGCTTTTTTTGTATTGAACAGTGATGCTGTTGTCTGTCCACCGTTGACTATCTGAAAATTTTTGATCCTGACTATTTCGTTCTTTTCATTCAGCTCCACCTCCTCGGCTGTTGCCGTAATACCGTTGTTGTAGGCAAAAAACATCCCTGGTTCTTCATTGATTGTTTTTCTTATCCCTTTGTTGATCTTGGCTCTGAACTGGAGAAAACTTCTTACATTTGACTCAAGCAGTTTGGAACCGTAGGTTTCATACAGATTGGACAGAAGGTCGCCACTTACTACAGAAAGATATGACGGATACGGTGATGCGGAAATATGTGCTGGAAGAGACGGTATGCTGGAACCAAAATCATTGACAAGATCAATCACCAGTGTCTCTTTTTTGTTTTTTGAGGTTTCTATTTCATAAAACCGTCCAATATCCCATATATCATAGGAGACATTATATGATTCAAGTTTCTTGGAAGGGAGTTCTTTAACTCTTCTGCTCAAAAGCTTGTTACTTACAAGAATGATATTTATTGTATGAAACCGATTTTGGTTTTCATGTAAAAATCTTGATATTGCATATCCCGGTCTTGTCTCCTCCAAATTCCAGTATAGTTCTTTTTCAACAGACTGTGTAAAAAACTTTATGACCTTTTTAACATTTTTGTCAATATCTGATTTTGTCAACACCATAGGACTGTCACTCTCTTCATAGTCGCAGATGAACAGATTGAGAATTTCCCGGTCTTCTATCAGTTCATATCCGTCAACACGCATTCCTGAGCCTGTCTTTTTATACGGCAGATAGGTATAGTCTTGGACTGTACCATCTTCCATAAGATACGACATAGCATTGTCAAAAAACTGACTTACTTTGTAATCTTCTCCTGCATCGGCAGATGCATATATCTGCTGCATCAAATCATTGTAAAACTCTTCAATCGTATTCATTCCCTATCCCCGCTTTCATCAGTATTTCACTATCTGCCTTAAACGCTTTACATTTTTCCAGATTCACTCTATATGTAAGATTTTCAATTCCTTCCAGAAGATCTGTTATCCTTGGAAAGTCTTCTTTTACTTCATAAAACTCATCGGAGACAAACAGAAACCAGTAGTCTCGGTACTCCTCCAGACCCATAAAACCGTATTGCATCAAAAGGTTTTCAAATCTTTCCTCCAAAACAGTATCAGAGATTGCAGTTTTTATATCATCAATCAGTATATAGATATTAAATGCTTTTGGTGTTTTGGGAGTGCTGTCATTTAATGTGGCAACATATAGTAACAGATAATCCAATTCAGTGAAAAGCTGCTCATAGGAAGAGATATGAATACTGTTTACCGATGATTTTGTCTTTACTTCAACAGAAAAATTACTAAATTCAAAGTCATGTACTGACTGGAGAGGAGCTTTCCAGAAAGACAATGCTTCTTCAGCACTGTTTTTCATAAGTAGGTAATGCTTTAAAAACAATAACTCTCCGGCAAGCCCTTTAAGTTGCCGTTTGTCAATAATTTTTCGACGATTTTTGAGAAAATGCTGCCATTTGTCAAGCCTATGAAGAACTGTATTAACTGCATATTCTTCATTATGGAGTTCCTTGGTAGATGACACAAGATCCACACACAGAGTATAGAATATATCTTTATTCTCTTTTGCCTCAAGCAGAAATATCATCTGGTTGTTTCTTTCATATTTTCCAATGCTTATATCAATTCCCTGTAGTTTCGGTATTTTGGCGTTGGGAATAATTTCTGATGGTGCAGAAAGCACAAAAAGAAGATTGCCGAAAGTATCTTTTGCCCAATAAAACTCAAGAATATTATTTTTGTCTGCAAGAATTCCGCTGAGTGTATTGTCAGAAGAAGATGGATGTATTTTTGACCATGGATCATTCTTCATCTTCAGCCACCTCTTCCAGCTCATCCCATGAAGGCTTGATATACTCTTCCCACCATCTCTGATTGACCTTATAGAGTCCTTTCCTACTACTGTTACAGAGATCGCTGTTGTTTATTTTCGGAAAACTGACTGCATAGGCTGCGACACTGCCAAACTCATCTGTATGTTTGACTTTTACAATATAAAGAATCAGAAGCGGGTTTTTTCTGAATTCCCTGTAGTGGTTTCCTATAGGATTTACTTTTTTCAGTTTTTCTGCTATCTCCTCTTCAGAAAGCCCCTCTTCCTCCAACTTCATCTTTTTCAGATTTACTGCAAGCTCTTTTGCTGCCTCGATGTCTTCTGACTTCAGTGCAATCTTTTCATCACTCGGCTGTCCGACTCTGTGGTTCTTTCCACTGATAATAATGACATCATCTTCATGAGGTGCACTTCTCTCAATCTTACCGGTTTCAAAATCATCATAAAGTGTATAGGTCTCATTTTTGGAAATATTTATAAGTGCGACATCCCAGAACTTTAATTCATACTCCTTGCCCTTTTCTATATAATTGGTTAATGCCCCAGTATCTGTACTCTGATTCAATGGATGATTTTTAAACTTTTTTAGAAATCCAAGTACAGTGTCAGCACCAATATTCTCCCAAAGGTAATTATTTGAATTTGGAATAAAGTCTTCTCCCAGCTCTTTTACAAATTGACTTACCGTACCGAGATTATCCTCGATTACATTTTTTCTACTGCTGAGCACTCTTGTTTCGATCAGTTTATTGGAGTAGCATACTTCTACAAGAGCATCACGGGCATTATGCATTTTATTTCGAGCTGTGACTATCAGAGAAGCCGGATGGTCTTTTATTTTAAGTCCATAGTCCCGAGGGCTCTGCCTGTAATACTCCATAATCTTTAGCTCTTCTTTCAACTCTTCAACGACCTCTGCAATATAACCATACCACTCAATAGCCTCTGGTCTCATAAATACTCTACACAGGTCTTCATATCTGTCACGATAGCCAAACCATCGTCCCATCTGAAGTAAAGTATCATACATTTGGGTATTACGTAGAAAATAACTTACAGTCAAACCTTCAAGAGTAAAACCACGAGACAGAGAATATCCTCCGATAGCAATGACATTCAACCCAGTATCATCATAGTCACTGTAGCGAAGAGGCTCGTTTTTACTGTTTATGACCAGAACTTTTGTCAGCCGTTCATAATTGGCAATCTCTTCCAGAACTTCTGAAAAAGTATAGGCATCTTTATCAGAATACTCTCCTTCCCATACCCGATACATTCCTGCAATCGTATCATCTCTCAGCATACTGTGCAGATCTTTTTTAAAGTTGTATTTGACCCTTGTCAAAATATCTCTGACATCTTCGTCCAGTATGGTTTTAATCTGTTCCTGGATAGCTATACGGAAAGAAACATTAATCAGCATGGAATGATGACGGTTTTTTATACCTCTCAATCGCTTGATTGCTCCTGACAGCAGAAACATATAGACAGCCCGGTACAAACTTTCCGGCAGACAGTCTACACGCCAGTCAGCTGGATGTTTAACCGGGAGACAGACTTCATTGTCCTCAACTTCTCTCAATATATCGGAATCTTCATCCAGAAAAATTTTCTTTGCACCCACATAGTTTGAAGGTGCTTCAAGAGCAATAATAAAATCTTCCGGGAAAAGATCTACGCCTACTTCATCATCTTCATTATTGGGATTGATAAAGATATTTGCAAACGGTGTGGCAGTATACCCCACATAGCATCTTCTGTGAAAAAGTTCGAGAATCTGACGTATCTGTTTGTTGATTTTTGTTGCTTCGTCAGGATTTTTTTTCGTATTGACCGAAGCATTGTCAGCCTCATCATCAATGATCAGCAACGGATAGTCTGACAACTTCTCTTCCGTAGTAGTTCCCTTCAACCAGTTCAGAATATTGTTCAGAGTTGAATAGTTTTTTTTGATTACCAGAATAATCGGTTCTTTATAGTCTCGTGGATTGATTCCAAGTGACTGAAGATTTGTCTTTTTAAAATCATTCAAAGTACTTGTCAGACTTCCCGGTATTCTTTTGCTGTCAATCTGTCCTACCCCTATATACTCTTTTTCAAGATTGTCAAAACCGACAAAGCCTTCATTGACTCTTTTTTGTGTCTGTTCTCTTAGGTTGTTATGGATACCGGCTATCAGTATAATAAGTTTATAGCCAACATCCGCTGCTTTATTGACAAGAGATATATAGTTAGCTGTTTTACCAGATTGTACATACCCCATAACCAGACCTTTTTTAATCCACTTGCCTTCTCTTTCCGGATTTTCAAGATAGTCCAGTATTTTTTCATTTTTCTCAAATATTTTATTGACTACTCCGGCAGGATACCCTTCATTGTTAAGCAGATGATGTTTATACCGGTCTTCATAGTAGGTATTTCTGTCTTTAATCTTGTGAAGCCAGGGTTCCCATCCTTTTTTTACCACTTCTGTACCCAGAGGGATTGAAATTTGATTTTCTGAAATAATTTCTTTAACCAACTGCTCATTTTCTTCATCACTCAAGCTACACCCCAAAACTTGTTCAAATAATGGAATTTTTGTATACAAATCCTCTTTAGTAGGAAGTTCTTTTGTTGTAATAATCAATGTTTTCAACTGACTTTTTATCTTTTCATAGCATTCCATCAGATATTTCCTTTGTGGATTTGTTCGGCAAAAAACTTTTCCCAGTTTTCTGTATATTTGTTAAACGGCTCCATTTTATTGAGAACATCCAGGTTTTCCATAGTAAAGATTCTATTCCTGTATAAAAGCAGAGCCTTCTCTTCCAGTTCGGTATTTGAAACCGTATTCTCCAAAACTACATCTTTCGGATTGTTGCCCAAATCAGCATAGAGTGCATCTTTTGGAAAAAAATCTGCTATCAAATCAAGAATTTCCAAAAACTCATGCTTCTGTTCTTTATTCAGATGTTTTACAAAAGTATCAATCATCGGATGACTTTTGTTGATTGTATACCGTATCTCCCCTCTGGCACTGTATCGTTCCCAGAATGCAACATCAGACCTTGTAAGTCTGGCTCCCCGTGATTTGTACACACGTGTAGATGCACCTGCTATTTTCTCTATAATTTTTTTCAATCTGTTTTTGATGATTGCCGGAGGAGAAGCATGAGATTTTTTGACATCAATTTTCCATAGATGATCCAGGCTGTTGGGCAAATCTATTTTGATTCTTGCCAGTTTGTACATTTCAGACTGGGGAATCAGCCTGAACCATGTCCCTGAAATCAAAAGCCTTTTGTTTCGGTATACATAAAAACCCTGATTTTTAATGTACCCTCCTGTACCCGCATAATGCTCATAATCCTGAGCAGACACTTTTGTATAGTGAGGTAACAGGTACGGCTGTATATGAACCTTTTCTCCATTTA
>CAYRRJ010000047.1:0-5430 GCA_964426645.1 uncultured Campylobacterales bacterium
GCTGATATGGTTGATGATGAAGAACTTCTTGAACTAGTTGAAATGGAAATAAGAGAATTACTTTCTGAGTATGATTTTCCAGGTGATGATACTCCAATCGTAGCTGGTTCTGCACTTAAAGCTCTTGAAGAAGCAAAAGCTGGTAATGTTGGTGAGTGGGGAGAGAAAATTCTTGAGCTTATGGCAGCTGTTGATGAATATATTCCAACTCCAGAGAGAGATACTGATAAGCCATTCTTAATGCCAATCGAAGATGTTTTCTCAATTTCTGGTCGTGGTACTGTTGTAACAGGTAGAATCGAAAGAGGTAAGGTATGTGTTGGTGACAACATTGAAATAGTAGGTATCAAAGATACACAAAGCACAACAGTAACTGGCGTTGAAATGTTTAGAAAAGAGATGGATTGTGGAGAAGCTGGAGATAACTGTGGTGTTCTTTTAAGAGGTATCAAAAAAGAAGAAGTTGAAAGAGGTATGGTTCTTTGTAAGCCAGGCTCAATCACTCCACATACTAACTTTGAAGCTGAGATTTATGTACTGAGTAAAGAAGAAGGTGGAAGACATACTCCATTCTTTAACAACTATAGACCACAATTTTATGTAAGAACAACAGACGTTACAGGATCAATTACACTTCCTGAGGGAACTGAAATGGTTATGCCTGGTGATAATGTTAAGATTACAGTTGAGCTAATAGCACCAATCGCGATGGAAGAAGGTACTAGATTTGCTATCCGTGAGGGTGGTAGAACAGTTGGTGCCGGTGTTGTTTCTAAAATAATCAAGTAATTATAGATTGTAGTAAGAGGGTTAAAAGCCCTCTTGCATATTTAAAAGGATAATTCAATGAGAATTAAAATAGGTTTAAAGTGTAGTGAGAGTGGAGACATCAACTATACTACAACGAAAAACAGTAAGACTCATACTGAAAAGTTTGAAACTAGGAAGTATTGTCCAAGACTGAAAAAACACACGATTCACAAAGAAGTGAAATTAAAAAGTTAAGTCTCTTTATGAGTCTTAACTTAATCAAAATGTAGGGCAGTAGCTCCAATTGGTAGAGCGGCGGTCTCCAAAACCGCAGGTTGTGGGTTCGAGTCCCTCCTGCCCTGCCACTAGTCAAGGTGATACAAATGGAAAAATTAAAATATTATTATCAGCAATCAAAAGCAGAGTTGTCAAAGGTTATCTTTCCAACGAAGGAACAGATAAGAAATGCTTTCATATCTGTATTTATAGTTGTTACGGTAGTTTCACTCTTTTTAGCGGTAATTGACGCATTAATGTCATTTACTCTATCAAGTGTTATATAAAGGTAGGAAATGTCGCACAAGTGGTATGCAATTCAAACTTATGCTGGAAGTGAACAGGCTGTTAAAAAAGCTATAGAAACTTTAGTTAAAGATAACGGTATCGAAGAAAAACTAAAGACAATTCTTGTTCCTACAGAAGATGTGATTGAAGTAAAAAACGGTAAGAAAAAGATAACTGAGAGGAGTTTGTATCCTGGTTATGCTTTTGCCGAATTGGATTTAGATACATCTTTATGGCATAAAATACAATCATTACCAAAGGTTGGTAGATTTATTGGTGAGTCCAAAAAACCTACACCTTTAAGTGAAAAAGATATTAATCTGATTTTGGAGAAAGCTGAAAAGAAAGGTGCACCAAAACCGAAAATATATTTTGAAACTGGAGAGAGTGTTAGAATTACCGAAGGTCCTTTTGCAAACTTCACAGGTATTGTGGAAGAGTATGATATGGAGCATGGGAAATTAAGACTTAATGTATCTATATTTGCAAGAAGTACTCCGGTTGAGATTCTTTATTCACAGGTAGAAAAAATAGTTTAACAAGTTCTTTTAGAGATAGAAGTTGAAAATTTAATATAAAAATATTTAAGAAAAAATACCAAAGGAAATAATATGGCTAAGAAAGTAATTGGCGAAATTAAATTGCAAATTGCAGCGGGAAAAGCTAATCCATCTCCACCGGTTGGTCCAGCATTGGGTCAAAAGGGTGTGAATATAATGGAATTTTGTAAAGCTTTTAATGAAAAAACAAAAGATATGATGGGATATAATATTCCTGTAGTTATAACAGTATATGCTGATAGAAGTTTTACTTTTATTACAAAGCAGCCTCCTGCAACAGATTTGATTAAGAAAGCTGCAGGAATTTCAAAAGGTAGTGACAATCCTTTGAAAAACAAAGTAGCAAACTTGACAAAAGCTCAGGTTTTGGAGATTGTTGAAAAGAAGATTGCTGATTTAAATACTACCGATAAAGAGGCAGCAGCCAGAATTATAGAGGGTAGTGCTAGAAGTATGGGGATTACTGTTAGCGAATAAAAGCTAAAACCCAATACCACCTGGGTAATGGTGGAAGCAAAAAAATGTGCGGAGAGATAAAAAATGGCAAAAAAATTAACAAAAAGATTTCAGGAATTACTGAAAAAAATTGATCAAAATAAAAAATATTCTATTGATGAGGCATTGGCAAATATTAAGAATTTGGCTTCTGCAAAATTTGATGAAACAGTAGAAGTTGCATTAAAATTAAATGTGGACCCAAGACATGCTGACCAAATGGTAAGAGGTTCAGTTGTTTTACCTGCAGGAACTGGTAAAAATGTAAGAGTAGCAGTTGTAGCTAAAGATGCAAAAGCAGATGAAGCAAAAGAAGCTGGCGCTGATATCGTAGGAAGCGATGATTTGATAGCTGATATTCAAGCCGGAAAGATTGATTTTGATGTTTTAATCGCAACTCCTAATATGATGGGAATGGTTGGTAAAGTTGGTAGAATTTTGGGACCAAAAGGTATTATGCCTAACCCAAAAACCGGAACCGTAACTATGGATGTAGCTAAAGCTGTAAAGGATTCTAAAGGCGGAAAAGTAAATTTTAGAGTTGATAAGCAGGGAAATATTCACGCCGGTATCGGTAAAGTAAGTTTTAGCCAAGAGCAGATAAGAGAGAATTTTGAGACATTTATAAAAGCTGTAAACAAACACAAACCTGCTGCTTCAAAAGGTAAATACATAAAAACCGGTGCATTGTCATTGACAATGAGTCCTGCTATGAGTCTTGATAACCAAGAACTGATAGATTTAAAATAACTATAAAAAGAATTTTTCGCGATTTTTGAGTTTAATTTGAAAATCGTGAAAAATAAAATAAAAAACTTAATCTTTGATTGGAGATAGTCGAGGCTTTAGGGCTTAATTTGGATTTAATCCAGCTCTGCTTGAAATCGCCAGTCGGAAAGGAGAAAAATTGACTAGAGAAGAAAAAGTAAAGATTGTGGAAGCTCTTAGCGAGACTTTTAAAACTTCCGACGCTGTTGTAGTTTGTGACTTTAAGGGTCTAAAAACTAAAACAATTGAATCTTTGAGAAACAGTGCTAGAGAAAAGAATGTTAATGTTCAAGTTGTTAAAAATACTTTGGCAACTTTGGCATTGAAAAATGCTGAAATTGAAGGTATTGAGCTTAAAGATACAAACATCTTCGTTTGGGGAGATGATCAGCTAGATGTTGTAAAAGTAGTAGCTAAATTTGCTGAAGACAACAAATCATTTGCAGTGAAAACCGGTGTTATTGCCGGAGAAGTTGCTGATCTTGCCAAGATTGAAGCTCTTTCCAAGTTACCATCTCGTGATGAACTTATCGGAATGCTTCTTCAAACTTGGATGGCACCAGTTACTAATTTTACAATTGGTCTTGATGCACTTCGTAAGAAAAAAGAAGAAGAGGTAGCTTAATAAAGCTAAAATTATAAATTATCAGTAGAAAATAGAGGAGATAATAAATGGCAATTACAAAAGAAGATGTACTAGAGTATATTTCAGGTCTAAGTGTATTAGAACTTAGTGAATTAGTTAAAGAATTTGAAGAGAAATTTGGTGTTAGTGCTGCTCCAGTTATGGTAGCAGGTGCTGCTGGTGCTGCTGGTGGTGCTGCTGCTGAAGAGAAGACTGAATTTGATGTTATTCTTAAAGATGCAGGTGCTAAAAAGATTAACGCTATTAAAGTTGTTAGAGAAATTACAGGTCTTGGTCTTAAAGAGGCCAAAGAAGCAGTTGAAAGTGCTCCTACAACTCTTAAAGAAGGTGTTTCTAAAGAAGAGGCCGAAGAGCTTAAGAAGAAAATCGAAG
The DNA here is from genome assembly GCA_964426645.1 of uncultured Campylobacterales bacterium. Classification (GTDB taxonomy): domain Bacteria; phylum Campylobacterota; class Campylobacteria; order Campylobacterales; family Sulfurospirillaceae; genus CAYRRJ01. The sequence goes on from CAYRRJ010000047.1 coordinate 4,156, forward strand.
ACGCTGGCGCTACAGCTGAAATTAAGTAAATTGAATATTGGGGAGTTTTTCTCCCCAAAACTAAGATTGGGAAACCAATTAGTCGTTGACATACCTGTAACTACAGGTAAACTACTATCCTTTTTAAACAACTACACGAGGTAGACTCATGTTAAATAACCTAAAATCCGGAAATCGTCTAAGAGTCGATTTTTCCAAAGTACCAAAGAAAATAGATGTACCGAATCTTTTACAGCTTCAACAAAAAAGTTATGAACACTTTTTGGATGTTGGAGAGGGAAGTGAAGGCGGTATAGAAAAAGTTTTTAGATCAATATTCCCTATACATGACCCACAAAACAGACTTACTCTAGAGTATGTCGGCAGTGAGATTGGAAAACCTAAATATAATGTAAGAGAGTGTATGGAGAGAGGACTTACATACTCTGTAAGTCTTAAGATGAATATACGTCTTATTTTATGGGACAAAGATGAAAAGACCGGAGAAAAAACCGGTGTCAAAGATATAAAAGAACAAGCAATATTTATTAGAAATATACCGTTAATGACTGATAGAACTTCGTTTATTATTAACGGAGTAGAGAGAGTTGTTGTAAATCAGCTTCATAGAAGTCCGGGAGTTATTTTCAAAGAAGAAGAGAGTGCTACAGTTACTAATAAGCTGATTTATACCGCGCAGATTATTCCTGATCGAGGAAGTTGGCTCTATTTTGAATATGATGCAAAAGATACACTGTTTGTGAGAATAAATAAAAGAAGAAAAGTTCCGATTACAATACTTTTTAGAGCTTTGGGATACTCAAAGCAAGATATTTTAAAACTTTTTTATCCTGTACAGAGTATTGAGATAAAAGATAATAGATTTTTTATGCAGTTTAAACCTGAAGATTTTGTCGGAAGAGTAGAATTTGATCTTAAAGATGAAAATGGAAATCTTCTGATAGGTGCAGGAAAAAGACTTACCAAAAAGAAAGCTGAAAAATTCAAAGAAGATGGAATCAAGTATATAGAATATCCGATAGAGATTCTTGTAAACAGATTTTTGTCTTCCCCTATAATAGACCAGGAGAGTGGTGAAGTACTTTATGATACTCTTTCTCAACTGGATGAAACAAAACTTGCAAAAATAATAGAGCAAGGTTGTGAGAGTATAGAGATTGCAAATGACTTGGCTAGCGGTGTTGATGATGCTATTATCAACTCATTTTTAGCTGATTATGAAACTCTTAAACTTCTTCGCCAAACTGAAGGTATAGAAGATGAGAATGATTTGGC
>CAYRRJ010000047.1:5440-8193 GCA_964426645.1 uncultured Campylobacterales bacterium
TAAAGTTATGCGTCCTGGTGAGCCTGTAACTAAAGAGGCGGCTAAAGCATTTGTTAGAGATTTGTTCTTTAACTCTGAAAGATATGACTTGACAAAAGTTGGTCGTATGAAAATGAATCACAAACTAGGACTTGAAGTTCCCGAGTATGTGACTATAATGACTAGTGAAGATATTATAAAAACAGTTAAGTACCTTATAAAAGTTAAAAATGGACAAGGTCATATAGATGACAGAGATCATCTAGGTAACAGAAGAATCAGAGCTATAGGTGAACTTTTGGCAAATGAGCTTCATACCGGACTTATAAAGATGCAAAAAGCTATAAGAGACAAGTTTACGTCTCTTAGCGGTTCTATTGAAGAGCTTATGCCTCATGATATGATAAATTCTAAGATGATAACAAGTACCATACTTGATTTCTTCTCAAGCGGACAGTTGTCTCAATTTATGGATCAGACAAATCCTCTTAGTGAAATTACACACAAAAGAAGATTATCTGCTCTGGGAGAGGGTGGTCTTGTAAAAGAGAGAGCAGGTTTTGAAGTTAGAGACGTTCACCCGACTCATTACGGAAGAATTTGTCCGATAGAGACTCCGGAGGGTCAAAATATCGGTCTTATCAATACGCTTTCTATGTATGCCAAAGTTAATGATTTGGGATTTGTAGAAGCACCTTATAGAAAAGTAAAAGATGGTGTAGTTACTGATGAGATTGTTTATATAACTGCTACTCAGGAAGAGGGTTTGGTTATAGCACCTGCTAGTACCAAAGTTACAGATAACGGTGAAATTTTAGAAGATTTGATTGAAGCAAGAGTTGATGGAGAAATTGTTCTTATTGAAAAACAAAAAGTTGATATGATAGATTTGTCATCAATGATGGTAGCTGGTGTTGCTGCATCTTTGATACCGTTTTTGGAGCATGATGATGCGAACCGTGCACTTATGGGTTCTAACATGCAAAGACAAGGTGTTCCTCTTGTAAAGAGTGATGCACCAATGGTTGGAACAGGAATGGAAGCAATCACAGCTAGAGACTCTTGGGAAGCTATAAAAGCGAGAAGAGCGGGTATAGTTGAAAAGGTTGACAATAAAAATATCTATATTTTGGGAGAAGATGAAAACGGTGCTTTTATAGACCACTATACTCTTCAAAAAAATATGAGAACCAATCAAAATACAACTTTTACACAAAGAGTTATAGTCAGAAAAGGTCAAAAGATAGAGAAAGGGCAAATTATTGCCGATGGACCTAGTATGGATAGAGGCGAACTTGCAATCGGAAAAAATGTTATGGTTGCTTTTATGCCTTGGAACGGTTATAACTATGAGGATGCTATTGTTATAAGTGAAAAAATGATTAGAGAGGATGCTTTTACCAGTGTTCATATCTATGAAAAAGAGATTGAAGCAAGAGAGTTAAAAGACGGTGTTGAAGAGATAACCAAAGATATACCTAATGTAAGAGAAGAGGAGTTGGCTCACCTTGATGAGAGTGGGATTGTTCAGATTGGTACATATATAAAACCTGGTATGATTTTGGTAGGAAAAGTAAGTCCTAAAGGTGAAGTAAAACCAACTCCCGAAGAGAGACTTTTAAGAGCGATTTTTGGTGAAAAAGCCGGACATGTTGTAAACAAATCTCTATATGCTTCTCCTTCATTGGAGGGTGTTGTAGTAGATGTGAAAATCTTTACAAAAAAGGGTTATGATAAAGATCCAAGAGCTCTAAGATCTTATGAAGAGGAGAAAGACAAACTTGACCGTGAACATCATGATAAGCTTTTGATGCTAGATAGAGAAGAGATGCTCAGAATCAACTCTTTGCTTTCTAAAAATCCACTTGAAAAAGATCAGGAAGTAAATAAAAAGCTATATAAAACCGGGGAGTATGTATCTATAGATGACTTATCCCAGGTGAATCGTTTCTCTATTAACTCCATAGTTAAATCTTTTGCACCTGAAATAGAAGAAGAGTATAAAAGACTAAAGACCTATTTCCAGAACGAAAAGAAAAAACTTAAAGAAGAGCATGATGAGAAGCTTGATGTTTTGGAAAAAGATGATATTTTACAAAGTGGAGTAGTTAAGCTTATAAAAGTTTATATTGCTACAAAGAGAAAGCTCAAAGTCGGTGACAAAATGGCAGGTCGTCACGGAAACAAAGGTATAGTATCAAATATCGTAAGAGAGATTGATATGCCTTATATTAAAAGTGGTGAAGCTGTAGATGTTGTTTTGAATCCTCTGGGTGTTCCAAGTCGTATGAATATAGGTCAGATACTGGAAGTTCATTTGGGACTAGTAGGTAAAAAACTGGGAGAACAGATTTCTGAAATTTTTGAACAGAAACAGGGAGATTGGTTAAAAGCGTTAAGAGAGAAAATGATAGAAATTGCTGATGTTGCAAAACTTATGAATGCAAAAGAGTTTGTATCCAAACTAAGTGATGAAGAGTTGCTTGAATATGCAAGAGATTGGAGCAAAGGTGTAAAATTTGCCACTCCTATATTTGAAGGTGTAAATCAAGAAGAGTTTGCAAAACTTTTTGAATTGGCCAAAATTGATATGGATGGTAAAACTGAGCTTTATGACGGAAAAACCGGTGAAAAGATGAAAGAGCGTGTAAATGTTGGATACATGTATATGCTTAAACTTCACCATCTTGTTGATGAGAAGATGCACGCAAGAAGTACCGGACCATACTCACTTGTTACTCAACAACCAGTTGGTGGTAAGGCACTATTTGGTG
>CAYRRJ010000048.1:0-8165 GCA_964426645.1 uncultured Campylobacterales bacterium
CATTTGGGTGATAATCGTGTTAGAACGATTGCTATGGATATGAGTGAAGGTTTAACCAGAGGTATAGAAGTAAAAGCTTTAGGTACACCTATACAGGTTCCTGTAGGAGAAGAAGTTCTTGGAAGAATGTTCAATGTTATAGGTGAAGTTATAGATGAAAAAGAAGATGTTGTTGCAAAGACACAATGGTCAATTCATAGAGATCCTCCTGTATTTGAAGAACAAAGTACAAAAAGTGAGATTTTTGAGACAGGTATAAAAGTTGTTGATCTTCTTGCACCTTATGCCAAAGGTGGTAAAGTAGGACTGTTTGGTGGTGCTGGTGTTGGTAAAACCGTTATTATTATGGAACTTATTCACAATGTTGCCTTCAAGCATAGTGGATACTCTGTTTTTGCCGGCGTTGGTGAAAGAACAAGAGAAGGAAATGACCTTTATCATGAGATGAAAGATTCTAATGTACTTGATAAAGTTGCCCTCTGTTACGGACAGATGAGTGAGCCTCCGGGAGCAAGAAACAGAATTGCTCTGACAGGTCTTACAATGGCTGAGTATTTTAGAGATGAGATGGGACTTGATGTTTTGATGTTTATTGATAATATCTTTAGATTTTCTCAAAGTGGTGCAGAGATGTCAGCACTTCTTGGTCGTATTCCTTCAGCAGTTGGTTATCAGCCGACACTAGCTTCTGAGATGGGTAAACTTCAAGAGAGAATTACTTCAACAAAAAAAGGTTCTATTACTTCTGTTCAGGCAGTTTATGTACCTGCAGATGACCTTACTGACCCTGCTCCTGCAACTGTTTTTGCTCACTTGGATGCTACAACAGTACTTAACCGTGCTATTGCTGAAAAAGGTATTTATCCTGCTGTTGATCCACTTGATTCCAACTCTCGTATGCTTGATCCTCAAATTTTGGGAACAGAGCATTATGAAGTGGCAAGAGGGGTTCAGGCCGTTCTTCAAAAGTATAAAGATTTGCAGGATATTATAGCAATTCTTGGTATGGATGAACTTAGTGAAGAAGACAAATTGACAGTTGACAGAGCTAGAAAGATAGAAAGATTCTTATCTCAGCCTTTCTTTGTTGCTGAAGTATTTACAGGAAGTCCTGGAAAATATGTAAGTTTGGAAGAAACAATTGCTGGTTTTAAAGGTATTTTGGAAGGCAAATATGATGATTTACCTGAAGCTGCTTTTTATATGGTAGGAAGTATTGAAGAAGCTGTTGCAAAAGCAGAGAAGTTAAAAAAGTAAATAAGCTTTAAATAAGGTAAAATTATGGAAACATTGAAATTGGAAATTGTCACTCCTGATGGTCAGATTTTTTCAAATGATGTAAAGAGTGTTACACTTCCGGGAAGCGAAGGTGAGTTTGGAGTTCTCCCTCACCATGCTTCACTGGTTTCATTGCTTAGTGCTGGAATTATAGATATAGAACTTCCTGATTCTAAGCATGAAATTGTAGCAATTGACTGGGGCCATGCGGAAGTTGATGAAACTAAAGTTACAGTTTTGGCTGATGGTGCTGTGGCAATAGGCGGACATAATGACAGTGAGATAGCCAACTCTATAAATGAAGCAAAGAAGCTTATAGAGAGTATGAGTGATTCTGATGTGGCCATTGCAACCGCTACTGCTAAAATTGATTCTATTTTGAAACAAAAGAGTTACTAAATAGATGTCATTTTTTGATTTGCTTATAAATTATATATCCAGAAGTAGTTTTATAACACTTTTTGTTTTAATCTGGCTCTCTTTTTATTTCATAACTACTTTTGGAGTTTTGTTAGGCAGATATTTTTATCTGCACTCTTGGTTGAGTGTAGAAAAAAATTCTCTAGAAGCAATGCTTATGGGTGCTAAGAATGTCAGGGACGATTCGATTCTTAGAAAATGTTCCAGCAATCTTGGTGCCTCAAAAAATCTTTTGAGTGTTTGTCAAAATATAGCGGAAAAAAATGCAACAAACGGTTTATGGATTTTATCTATGATTGCTTCGACATCACCTTTTATCGGTCTTTTTGGTACAGTTGTCTCTATTTTGGATACTTTTAGCGGTTTAGGACAGAGCGGTAGTGCATCTTTGGGTGTAATAGCTCCTGCTATCAGTGAAGCTTTGGTTGCAACTGCAGCAGGTATATTTGTTGCTATACCTGCATATAGTGCACATTTGTTTTTGAAAAGAAAAGCATATGATTTACTGGTTTATGTTCAAAGAGAGGTTGATTTACTCATGTCCTATAGTGAAGAAAAAAACGGTAAAGATATAAATACCAATGTATGATTGGGAAGATACTCCGGAGTTGAATATAACTCCTCTGGTTGATATTATGCTGGTTCTTTTGGCTATACTCATGGTGACTACACCAGCTCTTGTATATGAAGAAAAAATAGTTTTGCCTGATGGTTCGAAATCATCTGTTGTAAAAAAAGTTCCGGAACTTGAGATTAGAATAAGTAGCGACAGAAAGGTTCATATAAAAAAAGATACTTTTATGCTTAATGAGTTTGCCGACAATTTTATAATGTTAAAAGAGAGATATAAGTCTGATACTATTATCTATATCAAAGCTGATCAGACTCTTCAGTATAAAGATGTTATGTATGTACTCAAAAGTGTTAAAGAAGCAGGTTTTACCAAAGTATCATTAGAAACAAACGGGTAGAGTATGCCAAATAGGTTTTCTTATAACTTAATTGGTTTTTTTATATCTATACTTATCTATATAGCTGTTTTAGCGGCTCTCTCTTTTTATTTACACGATAGAATCAGTAAAAATATAAACTATACATCCAAAAAAAAGAGTTTTTTAAATATAACACTTGTTGAGAAAAAAAATAATAAAATTACTAAAAAGAAAAGTGTAAAGAAAAAGTTGAAAAAGAAACCTGAAAAATCAAAGGTTACAAAAAAACCCAAAGTAAAACGTTCAACAAAACAGAAAGCAACCAAGAAAGTATCTTTACAGGGATTATTTGACAAGATTGATGTAAAAAAGATTTCAGAACCAAAAAGAGAGACAGCGAAAAGAAGTAGAAAAAAAGTAGTTTTAAAAAAAGAGAAAGAGATACAAAAGAGAGTAAATAATGCTTCTAAAATTGTCGATTCCCTAAATCTGGAAAATAGTAAAATGATAGTTTCTTCAAAAGATGGAATTTATGATGAATTTAGAGGTAAAATCACAGAAATTTTAGATAAGAACTGGCAAAATACCATAAATACAGTATCCGGGAATAAAGCAAAAGTGATTATCTATATAGATAATATGGGAAATTTTAGCTATAAAATAGTAACTTTATCATATAATGATGCTTTTAATGCAAAACTTATGGATTTTCTTGAATCTATGAAGGATGAAGAGTTTCCGCCTTTTGAAGAGGGAAAACTTTTTAAGATGCAGGTTGAATTTAAAGATATATTGGAGTAATTATGATAAAAAAATTTTTAGTTTTTAGTTTTTTGATTTCGGTGTTATTTGGTTATGATGCTACGGTAGAGATAGTTAAAAAAATGGATTCTTTACCGAAAATAGCTATACAGGATGCCAGTAGTGATTCGGATTTATATCTTAGAAAAAAGTTTTTTAAACTTCTAAGAGGGGATTTTAGGGTCAGCAGTCATTTTAGAGTTTTGGATGAATATCTCACAAGCAGTTATGACGGTAGTGTCGGTGAAAATTTTTTAAGTGATAAAAATGTTGATTTGATTTTAAGATATAAAATTGTAAAAAATCAAGATGGTATTCAGGCAGAAATAAAACTTATAAATGCCAGAGGCGGAGAAGTTAAAACAGAACGCAGTTACAGAATGACAAACATCAGAAGATATCCTTTTTTGGCACATAGGATTGTCATTGATATCAATGATGAGATTGGAGCTCCTTCTGTGAACTGGATGGAACAGTTTGTCATTTTTTCAAAGTATATTGGAAAACGAGAGAGTGAAATAGTAATTTCAGATTATACTTTAAGTTTCCAAAAAACTATAGTTAAAGGCGGTTTGAATATTTTTCCCAAATGGGCGGATAAAAAACAAAACTCATTTTATTATACCTCTTATAACGGTTTTAGACCGACACTGTTTAAAGTAAACCTGACAACAGGCAGTAGAAAAAAGATAATATCCGGTAACGGAATGTTAGTTTGTTCTGATGTATCTGAGGACGGAAAAAAACTTCTTCTTACAATGGCACCCAAAGATCAGGCGGATATTTATATATATGATTTGAGATATAAACAATTGCAAAGAGTTACCAGATATCCCGGAATTGATGTTAACGGTAATTTTGTAGATCATGATAAAAGAGTTGTTTTTATATCTGATAGATTAGGTTATCCAAATATTTTTGCCAAAGATATAGATTTGGAGAGTGGTGTTGAACAGATGGTATATCATGGCAAAAACAATAACTCTGTTTCTGCTTTGGGAAATTATATAGTATATTCCAGCAGGGAAAAAGATAGTGAATTTGGAGGTAAAACTTTTAATCTCTATCTTATATCAACCAAAACAGACTATATTAGACAGTTAACAGCAACAGGAAAGAATCTTTATCCGAGATTTGCCAAAGACAGGGAAACTATAATATTTATAAAACATTTTAAAAATCAGAGTTCATTGGGAATTATCAGGCTAAATGCCAATAAAAGTTTTTTATTTCCTCTAAAAGTTGGAAAAATTCAGTCAATTGATTGGTAATTTAAGTAAAAGATGTTAAAATAGTACAGAATTTTAAATATTAAAAGGTGGTAATTATGAAGAAGATTGTTGTAGCGAGTATGGCGGTTGCCGTTTTATTGTTTACGGGATGTTCCCAAAAGAATCCTGATGTGGATATGACAAACAAAAACAAACAGACTCAAAATGTAAGTAGCAATACAAATAGCAGTGGCTCAAATGTGAGCAATATGGATTCTAATAATATGGATTCAACTAAAAATGACATGAATTCTATGAATCAAAATTCTGAAAATGCGTTAAAATATCTTACAGCCAAGCTTGAGCTTAAGTTAAAGCCTGTATATTTTGATTTTGATAAATATAACATAAGAACAGATATGAAACCTGTTGTTGAGTCAAGTGCAGATATTTTTAACAGTGATGAAGCCCAAAAGCTATCTATCAAAATAGAAGGTAACTGTGATGAATGGGGTACTGATGAGTATAACTATGCACTTGGACTAAAAAGAGCAAAAAGTGTTAAAGATGAGCTTAGTGCTTTAGGTGTTGCAAGTGATAGAATGATGATAGTAAGTTATGGAGAGAGTAATCCTGTATGTACTGAGCATACAAAGTCTTGTTGGAATAAAAACAGAAGAGCTGAATTTAAACTACTACCATAATAAATAAATAAATGAAAAAACTACTACTTATAGCTGCATTACTGCCTTCATTGGCAGTGATTGCAGCTGAGCCTTCTGTTTACGGGGCAGGTAATCTAGACAGCGACAATCCTTATGGATTAAGTCCCAGTGAAAAAAAAATCTATCAAAATATAAAAGATATAAAAGAGTTAAAAAAGAGTTTAAGAACTCTTAAAATATCTTTTGAGAGTATTAATGAGAGATTTGAAGGTTTAAGAAGTGTTACTGAATCTATAACAAGTAAGATAGGCAAGATAGATAAGAAACTCTATAGTGTTGACGAAAAAACAAAAATAGTTTCTCAGGAAATAAAAGATATCAAAGATGAGTTAACTGCTTTAAAAGAGTATGTTAATGAAACAAGAGAGATACAAACTGCAAATCAAGAGAAGATCAAAAGCGTCTTGGGAGAGTTGAGTTCTTTAATAGATTCTATAAATTCAACTTATGTTTCTAAAAGTGAATTGGAAAATTTTAAAGAAAGTATCAATTCCAAAATAGACACTTTGTTGAAAAAAGCGAAAGAGAGTTCTATTTCTGGTAAAAGTGGAGCGGAGCTTTTGAAAGAGGCTGAAAGATATTATAAAAGAGGAGATTACTCCGAAGCAAAAATACGATATAAAAAACTGGTTAGTATGAAATACAAACCGGCAAGAAGTAATTATATGTTAGGAGAGATAGCTTATAAGCAAAAATCATATGCAAAGGCGATAGAGCATTATAAAAAGAGTATCTCTTTGTATGATAAAGCTTCATATATACCTACCCTGTTATATCATACAGGTATATCTTTGAGTAAATTGAAAAAAAATAAAGAAGCATCCAAGTTTTTTAAAGCTTTAAAAAATAATTATCCAAACTCAAAAGAGGCTAAAAGTTTAAAAAACTAGTTCTCATTCACATCGTATTTATATAAATTTGATATTATTAGGGCGCCTCTAAAAACTCTAACAATTCTCAGCATAAGAGAAAATGATTTTGTATGATTTCGTATATAGAAGAGTCAGGTTTTATTCTTAGTAATTTATGTTTAATACAGCTCTAAGCTCATACAAACAATTATTATGGTAAAATCATCCGTTTATTGAAAAGCTAAGGAGATATTTTATGGCTATAAATGACAATCAGGTTGTTTCCATACAGTATGAGTTAAAAGATGTTGACACCGGTGAGGTTTTAGATTCAAATCTAAATTCCGCACCTTTATCTTTTATCGTAGGTAAGGGACAAATAATTCCAGGTCTTGAGAATGAGATAAAAAAACTTTCTCAAGGTGATAAGTCAGATATTAGAGTTTCTGCAAATGAAGCATATGGTGAATATGATGAAAATGCGGTACAAACATTACCAAGAGAGCAATTTGCAGGTCTTGAACTTAAAGAGGGTATGACTCTTTATGGACAGGGTGAAGATGGAAGTACTGTACAGGTGACAGTTAAAAGCTTTAATGATGAAAATGTTGAAGTAGATTTTAATCATCCGTTAGCTGGCAAAGATCTTTTATTTGAAGTAGAAGTTACAGAGGTAAGAGATGCTACGGCAGACGAATTAATCAATGGTTATGTTGGAGCACCAGCAGACAGTTGTGGTACTGATGGCTGTAACAGCGGTGGTTGTGGGTGCTAATTAGGTGACAGTTGTCACATTACATATAGATAGCATTCATAATGTTTTGATTTGGTAAAATATCTTGAATGATAGATATATAGCAAACTCAAGAGCCTCGAAAGAGGCTCTCAAATCTGCAAATCTGCTTAAAAGTATAAATATAAATGCTCTTATTACAGGAGAGAAAGGTGTTGGGAAAAAAACTCTGGCATCCTATATTATAGATGCACCTATTGTTGATGCTTCAAATTTTGAAGAGCTTTTAGATGCAATTTCTACAAATAACAGATTGATTATCAAAAATTTTGATAAAATAAAAAACTTTGATAAAGCTAATAAATTAGTTGAATTTCATAAAACAAGAATTATAGCAACTACTCATAGAGATATAGATTCAAAGATAGAGGATATGTTTTTTAGTTTGAAGATACATATCTCCCCTTTGTCTGAGAGAGTAGAAGATGTTATTGCATTGGCTGAGAAGTTTTATGAAGAGGCCAAAGAAATTTTTGGTGATTGCTCTGTTAAGTTGGATGTAAAAAATTCCAAATGGGATTTAAGCCAAAACGGATATTCCTTAAAAAGAGATATCTTTAAAAAATATCTGATAGCCACGCTCAAAGAAGATGAGATACTTTCAGTTTTAGAAAGATTTTTTTATGATAAAATAGGTACCGGTAATGACTATAGAGAACTTTTATATATATTTGATATCCCTTTGATAAGAAGCGGGTTTAAAAAATTTCATTCTCAACTATCAATTAGTAAAGAGTTTGGGCTTAACAGAAATACACTCAGAAAAAAGATAAATGACTATAAGGATAAATTATGAATGATTTTATATCAATTTTCCCGGGGCAGGGAAGTCAGAAAGTAGGTATGGGAAAAGATTTTTTTGATAATTCCAAGACAGCACGACAAATGTTTGATATGGCGAGTGAGCGGTTGGATATAGATTTTGAAAAGCTTCTTTTTACACAAAACAGTGATTTAGAGAAAACAGAATTTACTCAACCTGCGATTTTGCTAGTTAGTGTGATAGCACACAGACTCTTTAGTGATGAGTTGAAAAAAACAGGTATATTTTATCTTGGGCACTCCTTGGGAGAATTTTCTGCTTTGGTAGCTACTGAAGCTTTGGATTTTTTAGATGCGATGGAGTTGGTATATAACAGAGGTCTTTTTATGAC
>CAYRRJ010000049.1:0-8154 GCA_964426645.1 uncultured Campylobacterales bacterium
TTATAAACTTTCTTGTTTTGCTATGAATACCATATGGTGCGTAACATCAGTTAAATAAAAAGGTTTACTTATGATTATAAAACTTTTACTATCTTTTTTTATGCTGTTATTCAGTGGCTGTGATAATAAAAAACCCTCACTTGCACTAGACGGCAGAAAACTTATCAAGGAAAAATGTTCTTCCTGCCATGATATCTCACTTCCTCCAAAGACTTCAGAGGATGAGAAAGCACCTCCTATGATGGCTGTAACTTTTCATATCAAAGACTTTATAGAAGCTGCAAATGAAAGTGAAAAAATTCCCAAAGCCAAAGAGTTTGTAAAAGATTATGTATATAATCCAAGTGCAAAAAAATCATTTTGCGACAAAGAGAGTCTTAAAACTTACGGAGTTATGCCATCCCAAAAAGGCAATGTAACTCCTGATGAACTAAATGCAATAACAGAATATATGTTTGAGTATTTTACGCAAGAAAATCTTCTTAAAGAACAAGCTCTTATAAGAGAGTTCAAGAAAATGCCAAAAGGTAGAAGAATTGCTCTCAAATATGGCTGTCTAAACTGTCATCGAAGTAAAAAAGCACTGGTAGGACCGTCTTTCAAAGATATTTCAAAAAGATACAAAAACTCCCCTGAAAACATCTTGAAAAGTATCAAAAACGGAAGCAAAGAGAAATGGAATTTAAAAAGAAAAATTGTCATGCCCTCTTTTAAAAATATCCCGGAAGATGACTTAAAGATACTAACCAAATGGATAATTAATACCAATTAGGCTAGTATATCGTGGAAAATATCTTTTTTAGGAGTCTCTTTTGGAAAAAAGCAATACCCTTTTTCATATGTTTTTGGACAGCTGTGAAAAAATGCCTGAAAAAACAGCTTTTATATACAAACTGGAAGATAATGAATACAATGTAACTTACAAAAAATTTTTTGAAGATGTTTTAATACTCTCAAGAGCATTTAAATCAAAAAAGATAAGACATGGCTCTAAAGTGATGTTTTTAAGCGATAACCGATATGAGTGGATGGTTACAGATATGGCTCTCGTATCTTTGGGTGCCATATCTGTACCAAGAGGCAGTGATACTCCTACGGAAGAGCTTGAATATATCATAACACACTCAGAATCAGAATTTCTCATACTTGAAAATGAAGATTTGTACGAAAGACACAAAGAGATGATAAAATCTCTAAATCTAAAAGCTATTTTCATCATAGAAGCAGAAAACATACATACTCTATTTGACAATATATACTCCTATAATGATATATTGGAAGATAGAAAAATCTTTGACAATGAGATAGAAGAATTTAAAAACCTTAAAGAGAATCTGCACAGAGAAGATATTTTTACTATAATCTATACATCAGGTACTACCGGAAAACCAAAAGGTGTTATACTGACTCATCAAAATATAATGTACAATGTAGAAAATCTACCGGAAATCATAGGTTTGCAAAATGATGACTTGTGGGTATCCATACTTCCTTCCTGGCATATCTTCGAAAGAGCGGTAGAGTATCTTGCCATATCCTATAACTGTATTATAGTTTACTCCTCAATCAAAACTTTTGCAGCTGATTTGGAAGAATACAAACCTACTCTGGTAGCAACCGTACCTCGACTCTGGGAGTCAATGTACACAAAAATAAATAACAAACTGGAGAAAGAAGATCCGAAAAAAGCAAAGATTTTCAAAATTCTTGTTGATATATCCACAAAATACAACTATAACCTCAGAGTTATAAAAGATGAACTCCCAAGATTTGAAAAGATGGGAATTTGGTATTTTATAACAAAAAAGATACCTGCTTATATAAAACTTCTTTTTCTGTATCTGCCTAACAAACTGGCTAAAAACAAACTAGGTGCAGTAAAAGAAAAATTTGGGGGAAGGCTCAAACTTGCCATAAGCGGAGGAGGCTCTCTTCCTGATTTTATAGACAGATGGATAGATGCCATAGGCATAAGAATAGTAAATGCATACGGTATGACGGAGTGTGCTCCTGCTATAGCAGGAAGAGCTCTAAACTGCAATACTTTCGGCACGCTCGGACTCCCTACAAAAGACACCATACTCAAAATAGTAGATGAAAAAGAGAGAGAAGTAAAGGTAGGAGAAGTAGGAGAAATACTGGTAAAAGGAGAGCAGGTAACTCCGGGATACTACAAAAACGAAGAAGAGAATAAAAAAAATTTTACAGATGACGGATTTTTCAGGACAGGCGACCTTGGTAAACTTACTATTAAAGGAGAGCTTATAATCACAGGTCGTTCAAAAGAGATAATTGTCCTTGCAAACGGAGAAAATGTTGACCCAAGCAGGATAGAATCAGCCGTATCAAAACTTCCTTTTATAGCTGACAATATACTGGTAGGACAGGATAAAAAAGGACTTGGGATGCTGATAGTGCCTGACTTTGAAAAACTCTCGGAGTATGTATCCAAAAACTTTAACAAAGCAGTGACAAATATAGAGACAATCCTGGAAGACCAAAATATAGTAAACAAGATCAAAAGTGATATAAACAGAGTATTAAGCCCGAAAGAGGGCTTCAAACCTTTTGAGAAACTCCAAAATATCCACTTTCTGGAAGAAGAGTTTAAAACAGGAGAAGAGCTCACCAATACTTTTAAAAAGAAAAGGTATATTATAGAACAAAAATATAAGGAAATTATAGACAAATTTTTAAAATAAAATTCTAATCCCGTCTATAAACATCTGTACTGACATCATAAGAAGCAACATACCCATAAGCTTTTCAAGAGCTATTAATCCTTTATCTTTCAGTATTCTGTAAAGCAAAGGTGAAAGATAGAGTATGCACGAAGAAATAAACCAGGCAAGAAGCAATGATAAAAAAAGCTCCCAATACATGGTATCATGATATGCCTTAGTCATCAAAAGAATAGTTGCCAGAGCTGAAGGGCCTGCTATCATAGGTATGGCAATAGGTACTATAAAAGGCTCCTGGTTTATACCAAATAAAGAGCTGTTGCCTTTTTCTCCGGGAAATACCATCTTAAGGGCTATTATAAAAAATATAACAGCTCCGGCTATTGTTACAGAAGCTGTTTCCAAATGAAAAATATTTAAAAAAGAGTTTCCAAAAAAGAAAAAAAACAGTAAAATTGCCAAACCAAAAAATGTTTCTCTGATTATTATAATTTTTTTTCTCTGTTCATCCATATTTTTAAGGATAGAAAGCACAAGAGGTACATTTCCAAACGGATCAAGTACGAACATAAGCAAGATAGCTGTTGAAAGAATAGAAAAATTCTCACCCATCCAAATCCTTTAACAAATATTTTTTGACAGATACCATCTTGCCACTTCCATATTGGTATATGTCATTTCTCTTTGACTTGGAGGCAAAGAAGCCAATCTCATTTTTGAAACAACTATCCCCATAATCAGCGTTAAAAAAAGAAAAAAAGCAATACCTATCCAAAAATTGTATTTATACCACACATACAACCCTACAAAAACAGGTAAAAAACTCAAAAGAGTATAAAGCAGATATCCCAGAAATCTACATCTGACTCCTTTCAGTTTTGGTGTCAATTCAATAATCGGAGGTATATCTTCTTCCATATTTATTTCATATTTACAAAATTTAAAGGAATATCCAGATCCTGTTCTTTGATTGTTTTTATAGCCGTCTGCAAATCATCTATGGATTTTCCCACCACTCTCACCTCATCACCTCTTATAGAGGCTTGAACTTTCAATTTTAAATCTTTTATAAGTTTTACTATTTTTTTGGCTTCATCTTTACTAATAGTATCATTTATACTAACTGTTAGTTTTATGTTACCTCCGCTTACACTTTCTCTTTTCACTTCCTTTAAAGCTTTTGGAGAAAGCCCTCTTTTAATAGCTTTTGTCAGTAAAATATCAAACATTGCATCTGCTTTGTTATCACTTGAAGCTGTCAGAAAAATTGCCTTTGCATTTTCATTATAATCTATTTCAGCCGTTAATCCTCTGAAGTCATAACGATTTGTTATCTCTTTTTTTGCCTGTTCCAATGCATTTTTAAGCTCCTGTTTGTCAATCTGAGCCGTTATATCAAAACTGTGTTCTTTTGCCATTGTTTTCTCCTATGAAATCTTTTATATTTTTATATGTTATTTTTATTAACTCTTCTCTTGCCTCTTTGCTTGCCCATGCTATATGAGGAGTCATTACAAGCCTTTCCCTCTGCTTTACATGTAAAAGAGGATTTTCCCTCGGTATAGGCTCTGTTTCAGCTACATCCAACCCTGCATATATATCCAAAGAATCTATAGCTTCGGCCAAATCTTTCTCATTTATAATACCGCCTCTTCCCAAATTAAGGATATATGCACCCTTTTTCAACATCTCAAGCTCTTTTTTTGTTATAAGATTTTTGGTATGCCTGTTTAAAGGTGCATGAATAGATACAATGTCACTCTCTTTCAACAAATCCTCAAGCTCTACTCTTGTGTAAATTTTATCATTGTTTTTCCCGGACGTTGAGTAGTAAACTATATTGGCACCAAAAGCAGAAGCTGTCTTGGCAACCTCTTTCCCTATATTACCAAGACCTATAATACCCCACTGTTTTTCTTTTATCTCTATAAACTCTTTTGAAAGATTGGTAAAAACAGGGCTGTTTGACCACTCAAAAGACTTTACATATTCATCATAAAAACATACTCTTCCAATCAAACTGAAAAGAATAGTAAAAGTCGTCTGAGCAACCGAAGAAGTAGAGTAACCCACCGCATTTTTAACCACTATTCCTTTTTGTTTTGCATACTCCAAATCGATATTATTCATACCGGTGGCAGTTACACACACAAGTTTTAGATTTGACGCATTATCCATAATATTTTTATCTATTACTACTTTATTGCTCAAAACTATATCCGCATCAGCAACTCTTTTCAAAGTATCCTCAGACTTGGTTATATCATAGGTTATAAACTCTCCAAACTCCTCAAAGATACTCAAATCTACACCACCCAAAGTGGCTCTGTCTAAAAGTACAATTTTCATTTTTTCTTCTTTTTAAGAATTTTTTTCAGATTTTTACCTTTTTTGATATATATCCTACCATCATCATGTTTGATATCGCTACTTTTATCCAGCTTTTTGCCTACTTCCTCTTTGATGATTTTTTTCTCTTTTTTCGAATATCCCTTCTGTTTGAGATAATCTCTCAAATCCTGCCAATTATCATATGAACTCACAACTTCTCTGGTCTTCTGTTTTTCCTGTTCTATTTCCACCTCTATGGTATCTTCTTCTATAAATACATCGTCCAGAGTCTCTTTTTTGTGTTCAAGTACAGGTCTGGTAGCCAAAGCCAAAAGAGTTTTAAGCTGTTCATCTCTTCTGAGATATATCTCTTCTACCTTCTGTCTTGATTCTATCAGAAGTTGTTCTTTCTCTTTTATCAGCTTCTCTTTGTCTCTCTCCAGTGCTCTGTTTCTCTCTTTTAGTTCTGCCAATTCTTCTTTCAATAACTCCACATAGGCATCACTTATACTGTTAGCAGATTTTGTCTCTTTACTTTTTTTAATTTCATCATTTAAGATAACATACTTTATACCGTTTTCAACAACACTCTTTAGAGTTCCTCTTCTTATGCGGTTATATATGGCTTCTTTACTAACACCAAGTAACTTGGCACTCTCCAAAACAGTTAGTTTCTTCCCCATGAACAATCCTTTAAAGATAGGATGTGTTATTATACCAATGTTAGCTAAAAAATGAAAGATTGTTTTCAGCCAAATTGATATACACTTGTATTATCAGAGTTTTAGGAGTACAAAATGTCAAAAACAGTCTTTTTAAACGGAGAGTATTTAAAAGATGACGAAGCAAAGATATCTATATTTGACAGAGGTTTTATATTTGGAGACGGTGTTTATGAAGTAGTTCCTGTAGTAAACCATACTGTCTTGGATAAAGCACCCTTTTTGGAAAGATTTAACAGAAGCTTGAAAGAGATAGAGCTTAAACTTCCATTTTCAGAAAACGCCCTTTTGGAAATGATAAATGAACTGATAAAAAGAAACAATCTTAAAGAAGGTGGAGTTTATATGCAAATCACCAGAGGAGTGGCACCCAGAGATTTCGCATTTCCGGAAAATATCACACCTACCTGTATGGCATTTACATTTGAGAAGGAAGTTATAAACAATCCCAAAGCAAAAACAGGTATAAAAGTAGTAACCGTACCTGATATCAGATGGAAAAGAAGAGATATCAAGTCCATAGCACTCTTGGCTCAGTGTATAGCCAAACAAGAAGCCTCCAAAAAAGGAGCATATGAGGGATGGATGGTAGAGGACGGATATGTCACAGAAGGCACATCATCATCAGCCTATATTGTGAAAGATGGAGTTATCATAACAAGACCTCTTACAAATACTATATTACCCGGTATCAGAAGAAAAATCCTGCTGGAATTGGCTGAGAAATATGATATAAAAATAGAGCAAAGAGCATTTACTCCACAAGAAGCCTATGAAGCAGATGAAGCATTCTTATCCAGCGCAACAACTTTTGTACTGCCTATAGTCGAAATTGACGGATATCAGATAGGAGACGGAAAACCTGGAAAACTGTTTTTAAAAATGAGAAAAATGTACATAGATTCCGCATTACAAATTGCCGGAGTGAAACTTTAGTATCCAGAAGAAAAAAAGGAACCATATAAACATGGTTCCTTTTCTGTGTTTTAGAGTCTTGATTCATATCTACGAAGCATATATAGTCTCTTAAGCATTTTCTTTCTAGCGCTGATTTTTTGTTTCTTTCTCTTTTCAGTTTTAGTCTCAAAAAATCTTCTAGCTCTAGCTTCAGTAACTATAAGGTTACGGTCTATCTGCTTTTTAAACTTTCTATACGCTTCATCGAAAGATTCGTTAGGGTGTACTTTAATCCCTGGCATACTCTATCACCACCTCTCGATTAAATTTGGAGTGTCATTATACCAAAATATTTAAAAATAGTATATGGGCATCTCTAAAAACAGGAAAAATTTGAAATATAAAATTCTGACGAAAAAAAGATAAATTTTATTGACTTTTAACGCCAATCATACTATACTTTCAAAAGTAACAAAAAGGTGACATTATGAATATAGTTTTATTAAAAGCCAAGAACTTAAAGACTGATGTCGAAACTCAACAAAAACATATATTCAGATATGCCAATCAAAACTCTTTTATTATAGACTCTACCGAGATAGACAACTCAACTATAGATGTCAAACTGAGGGATAGAAATGAATTGAAAGGTTTTTTAAGATCTCTCAATAACAATGATAATGTCTTTATATATGATTTTATTACATACTCGGTTAAACTGGATGAACTTATAAAAATCTTTGACTGCCTTTTTGCAAGATCAATAAAAACATATATCACCAGTCTAAACATAGTCATACACAAAGACATAAAAGTAGCAGAACTCTTTTCCATACTCTCAAAGTTTGACCAGGAAAGTTTTGAATTAAAAAAGACACCTATACAGGGAAGACCCAAAGGCAGAATGTCAAAATCAAAATTTGATGTCTATAGACTGGATATCATAAAACTTCTGGAAGAGAACCGCTCTGTCAATGAAATATCAAAAATTCTAAATGTAAGCAGGAGCTCTCTGAAGGATTATATAAACTCCAGAGGATTAAAAGACTTGGTAAAAGTCAAAAACAGACTTTTGGAAAAGAGTGAATTTAAAAAAGTAGCTACTACGGACCCAAAAGAATGCAATCTAATCAAAAAAAGGAAAGACAATGGCTTGTAACATACAATCCCAATCACCGATATACCGAAAGAAACGGTATGTCTCTTTTGTGATATTAACCATAATATCATTAACATTGCCCTTTATCAAGATAAACGGCAATCATTTTTTCTTGCTAAATTTTGACCAGAAGAAGTTAAATCTTCTTTTTACATCATTTGATATGCAAGAGCTATATCTGATGCCGTTTCTGCTTATAATGCTATTTCTGGGTATATTTTTCATGACAACACTTGGAGGTAGAGTCTGGTGTGGCTGGGCATGCCCACAAACGATATTCAGAGTTATATACAGAGATTTGATTGAAACGAAACTCCTGGGACTCAGAAAAAATATCAACAATAAACAAAAAGAGCCAAAAGAG